>JANNXZ010000236.1:0-16940 GCA_031409835.1 Nitrospirota bacterium | reverse complement strand
GCAGGAAGAGGTTTCTGAGCCTGATGACAATATTGAGACGGCTTAATTTTTAAGCCTTTACCCATCTGAATAATTATTGAGGAATTCGATGAGAACCCTACCACTCGAAAAGCGCTATGTCAACAATCCGACCATAACGGCAATCGCCTCTTCAAAAACCGTTTGGCCTCCATAGATACGTAAAGTCAGAAAGGTGGCATACATCGGTGTCGCCACGCCGATCAAACGGTCGCCGACCAAAATAGTCGAGAGAAGCTTTTGGGGGTCACTACGAAGATGGAGGGCCAGCTTTGCACGTTTATTCCCAGTTTGGGCGAGCGCCTTCAGCTTCGTTGCATTGACTGCAAAGAACCCAATTTCGGCCGTGGATATCACAGCTGAAAGAACAATAAGACCTAAGAGGATTAGAATATCCATGGATTGCGCTGGATTAGAGACAACCGACTATGCTGGGCAACCTGAAATACCAGAGACTCCAGGGGCTGTCCCCCATCGCCTGAACCCCGCAATGTGAGATTTGGCAGAACAGAATGACGTGATAGGAACCTATGGGACCTGTATCCATGGAGCTGTAGATGTACCATACGGATGGAGTGGCGAGCAAGCTTATGATGCAAACACGTCACAATATCAAACAGTTACATTGTATGTCCGCGGAAAAACTGAGGTATTGGAAAGGCTTACTGGATGAAACTGGCACTATGTATTATGAATCGTCTCGAAATACAAACGCCTGGAGATCAAGGGAGGATTCGAGATGGGAGGCAGCAGCTTCTGCCTGAGCTTCCCTGGAAAATTGACCAATCTGAACTCGATACCGCTTTCCTTCTGGAAGATCGACAACCTGGATTCTGCCGCCTGAATAGAACTGTTTCACGCGCTCTAAGAAGTTGATGGCATTCTGATGGTCAGAAAAAGACCCGACTTGCACTCGTAAGACCCCCATCTCGGCAGTTCGACCTTGATACCCAATCACCCGTAACTCAATCTCGCCGGTCCCTGCCCCAGTCATCATCAGAGCCTGCGCCCCGGCGAGTGAAAGGTCGAGTATCCGCCCCCTAGCGAAGGGGCCGCGATCATTAATGCGCACCGTCACCTGTCGGCCGGTACTCATCGATCGAACAACGGCAATTGATCCTAATGGCAAGGTCCGATGAGCAGCCGTCAGCTGATGCATGTCATACCGTTCGCCATTTGCCGTCTTGTTTCCATGAAATCCTGGGCCATACCATGAGGCGACCCCTCGCTCGACAAACCCCACAGGGTAACCTGGGAAATAGATAGGGTTAGGGGCACCGCTGCAAGCGGCCAGGCTCGCGACCAGGAGGGCTGCAAAAATAAATACCGGCCAGTGGGACCAGTAGGATTGAGGTCCGCGAGACATGCCTAGAACTCGTCGAGCGATTGATCTCGGAGAATTGTGAGCGCTTTCTCTGTGTTTGAGACTGTCAGGACCACGATCGCGCGTTTTCCCTCGCGGGACGGGGTGCAGTAGCCACATTTAATATTGATGCGAGCCTTCGTCAGCAGATCCGCGACTTCTTTCAACGCTCCCGGCTTATTCTCAAGGCTCAACAGCAAGGCGGTTTCCTCCGCAAACTTGATCTTTGCCGCTTTTAGCGCTGCACGAGCCCCTTCCAAATCTGCAACCAACAGCCTCAACTTGCCTGTTCCGGCGACTTCTGGAGCAGAAAATGCCTTGATGTTGACCTTCGCCTCACCAAGAACCTGGGTCACTTGAGCCATGACGCCGGGTCTGCTCAATCCGCTAATAATCAATTGTGTCGTTGTGGGCATAGAAGATACTCCATGGCGCCAAATCTTCGCTCAGCCTCAGCCTACCGCGCCTGCTACAGCACCTGGCATAACCCATTCACAAACGTGTACTCGTAGATACCGCTCACAGGGACAGCGGCCTCCCCTGTCAGCTTCTGTGCCAACTCCTTGAGGCCACGTGGGACGAACAGATAGAAGGGGATGCCGCGCACGACTGTCTCTTTCCATTCTGAAACGGTTGCGACATCCCTAATCGAATCATCGGTTTCCACTTCAGCCATCCATTCCATCGTATTACCAGCTGCACTCACCTGCCACCCGACGATATCGCACTGTTGCTGAGGGTCAGCCCAGGGATTCTCCTCAAGACCGGTGTGAATCGTGACTTTGCAATGAAAGGCCTTCGCCCATCGCTGCGCGACCAGGCTGACGACCTGATCGTGGATGGTGACAATCCCTTGCTCGCGAAGCTCCGTACTCATTGGGTCCTCCTTCCTACGAGCAGCCGCTCGTAGTGCCACAGGTTTCACACTTGAGGCAGGTCCCGTTTCGCACCATCGTAAACTGCTTACACTCGGAGCAGGGATCTCCTTCATAGCCCTTTTGGCGTGCCATTTGGATGGCGGTCAAGGTCAAGGTTTCACGCTTCAGTTCGACAGTATGGGCGACATTACCGTTTCCATTTCCGTGTCCGTTGCCCTTATGACGCGGTATCGCCCCACGTCGTGCAGGAAACATTTCGGTACTGATTGAGGCCGACGCCAGCGTTTCCGGAGTGGCTTCCTCCTCGACACATTCAGGATCTTGCTCGTCCATCTTGACGGAGTCCATTCGAAGATCCTCTTCCTGGACCTGCGCCAAGTCATAGCGGTCAAGATAGGTCACGGCTAGCTCTCGGAAGATGTAATCGATGATCGACGTGGACATTTTGATACGGTCGTTCAATTTAACCGGCCCGTTTGGCTCGAAGCGGGTAAACACAAATGCTTCGACAAATTCCTCAAGCGGAACGCCATGCTGGAGGCCCAGTGAAATAGCAATGGCAAAACAGTTCATGAGGCTGCGGAATGCGGCCCCTTCTTTGTGCATATCGAGGAAGATTTCTCCGCATGTACCGTCCTCATACTCACCAGTGCGGAGATAGAGTTTATGCCCCCCGACGACGGCTTTCTGCGTGTACCCATTGCGTCTGGACGGGAGTGGCCGGCGCTTTGCCAGGTACCGGACTAACACTCGTTCCGTAATTTTTTCAGCTATCGTCAATATTTCCGATGAGGCTTCAATAGTCTTGCCGCTATCCGTTGAAGCTGATAATGGCTGGCTCAACTTCGAGCCGTCGCGATAAAGCGCAACGGCCTTGACCATGCTTTTCCAGGCAAGCAAATAGGCCGATTTTACTCCTTCCAGCGTCGCATCGGCTGGCATGTTGATCGTTTTGCTGATGGCGCCGCTGATGAATGGTTGTGCCGCCGCCATCATATGGATATGCGCATCGACGGCGATATATCGTTGACCGATCCGACCGCAGCGGTTGGCACAATCGAAGGTCGGAAGGTCCTCGGTTTTGAGATGTGGGGCTCCTTCCACAGTCATGGTCCCGCAGCAATAATCATTGGCAGCGGCGATTTCTTCTTGTGTAAATCCCAGCGCTTTGAGCATGTTGAAGTTGGACTCATTCAATTGCGCGTCAGTCAATCCCAACTTCTCCCGGCAGAAGTCCTCACCCAATGCATATTTATTAAACGTAAATTGAATTTCGAAGGCTTGGGATAAACCGCCTTCCATTCGTCCAAGCGCGGCGTCGTCGAACCCCTTCTGTCTTAGGGTCTCATGGTTGATGAATGGTGCGGTCTGCAAGGTTTGCCGTCCGACACAATAGTTCACGATGTCCTGAATCTGAGACTCGGTATACCCTAACGTTCTGAGGGCAGCGGGTATGCTTTGATTGATGATCTTGAAATACCCTCCACCGGCCAGTTTCTTGAATTTGACAAGCGCGAAATCAGGTTCGATGCCCGTCGTATCGCAATCCATGACGAGTCCGATCGTGCCGGTAGGAGCAATCACCGTCACTTGCGCATTGCGATACCCATAGGCCGTTCCCAATTCGAGGGCACGGTCCCAGGCACGACGTGCCGCCACGAGCAAGTCGGGAGGACAATGCTCCGGCTGAATTCCTGTCGGTGTAATCGTCAGACCTTCATATTCTTCCGAAGCGGCATTATATGAGGCTCGCCGGTGATTACGAACGACGCGCAACATGGCCTCGCGGTTCTTGGCATAGCCCGGGAATGGCCACAGCTCTGCGGCCATTTCTGCCGATGTGCCGTATGCCTCGCCGGTCATGAGGGCGGTCAGCGCGCCACAGATGGCCAGTGCTTTGGGTGAATCGTAAGGAATACCTTGCCGCATCAGCACCGTGCCTAAGTTGGCATAGCCAAGCCCCAGCGTTCGGAACTGATAACTCTTCTCGGCAATGGAGCGGCTGGGAAACGACGCCATGAGGACGCTGATCTCCAGTACGATCGTCCAGAGGCGCACAGCGTGGCGGAAATTTTCCAGTTCGAATTGGCCGTCGGTCGAAAAGAATTGGGCGAGGTTGAGCGACGCCAGATTGCATGCTGTATCGTCGAGGAACATGTATTCGGAGCAAGGATTCGAGGCATTGATACGGCCATCCTCCGGGCAGGTATGCCATTCGTTGATAGTCGTGTCGTATTGCGTGCCCGGATCTGCGCAAATCCAGGCGGCCCAAGCAATTTGATCCCAGAGATCCCGTGCCTTGATGGTCTTGGAGACTTTGCCGTCGATCCGCCGCTTGAGTTGCCAGTCGCCATCCGCCTCCAGCGTCGCAAAAAACTCGTTGGAAATGCGCACGCTGTTATTTGAGTTCTGACCGGACACCGTTTGGTAGGCCTTGCCGTCCCAATTCGTATCGTACTCGTGAAACTCAAAATGTGTAAACCCTTGCTGCGCATAGGAAAACATTCGCTGGACGTAGGCCTCTGGAACCACATCCCGCCGAGCGGCGGCCAGGGCTTCCTTGAGGATCGGATTCTGCTTGGCGTCAATCTCGATTTTCATCTGACCGGCTTCGTCAACAACGTGGCAGGCTTTGAGAACGGCGTTGAGACGCTGTGCGCAGATTTTCGAACCGGTCACCATGGCGGCGACTTTTTGCTCTTCCACGACCTTCCAATTGATAAATTCTTCGATGTCGGGATGATCCAAATCGAGACAGACCATTTTGGCAGCTCGTCTGGTCGTCCCACCGGACTTAATAGCGCCTGCCGCTCGATCGCCGATGCGAAGGAACGACATCAATCCAGATGAGCGTCCACCGCCGGACAACGGCTCGGCATCGCCGCGAAGCTTGGAAAAGTTGGTGCCGGTCCCCGATCCGTATTTAAACAGGCGCGCCTCCCGCACCCAGAGATCCATGATACCGCCGTCGCCGACCAAATCGTCGTCAACGGATTGAATAAAGCAGGCGTGCGGTTGCGGATGTTCGAACGCATTGGTGGCTTTGACGACTTCGCGGGTCTTGGGATCGACATAAAAATGCCCTTGCGCAGGCCCTGAGAGTCCATAGGCATAATGCAGCCCGGTATTAAACCACTGAGGAGAATTGGGCGCGGCCATCTGATGCGCGAGCATGTAACAGAGTTCATCATGGAAGGCATCGGAATCTTCTGGAGTCTTGAAATAGCCGAAGTTCTTCCCCCAGAAGGTCCAACAACCGGCGAGCCGTTCAAACACTTGTCGAGAGTCACACTCTCCTCCCAACTGCGGCTTGCCGTCAGACCCAATGATTGGATTCCCCTGCTCATCTCGCTGCGGCACCCCGGCTTTTCTGAAATATTTCTGGGCAAGAATATCGATCGCGAGCTGGGACCAGGGCTCGGGAATGTCGATATTTTCCAACTTGAACACGGTCGATCCGTCGGGATTACGAATTTCCGACGAACGCTTCACGAACGGCAGGTTTTCATAGGGACTTTGGCCGCGATGTGTAAATCGACGTTCTATTCTCACAATTTCCCCCCAAGTCTGCGGAGTTGGTATGGGACTCCATTAAATCCCAAACAGGAACAATCTGCCTTCAATATCAATACGGCGATGTGCTTTATGTGCCCTAACTTTTATGATTTGACGGATCAATTAGCCCGAGGTGTATCTACATATAGCGATCTGAACTAATTGTCAATACCAAATGTAGTGGTTCGACTGGGGAAACGGAGGAAATCCTGTGAATAACTGTAAATGATTGGAAGCCGCCATCTCTCAGGAGTTTAGACCAACTTATCCACAGTATTTTGATCAAAAACTGAACGAAATTCGACGTCCAAGGAGCCCCTATGGGCAAAAAACTAAAATGTTTGGCGGCCAAGGGTCAGAATGGCTTCATCGACTCCCTCAACAGGAATGAACCGGTTACCGATGCCGAGCACCACAACCCGAGTACCCAATACCGTGGTTTCAAACCGGCTGAGGACTCCCCAGTTCTGACGCATGGTGTGAGGACGCACCATGCTATTGAGCAACTCCTGACTATGCCTGCGAAAGATACCTCTGACCACTGCTCCTTCCCGTTCAGGTATAGACTGGTCCATTCGATCCATGGCCTTGGTCAGTTCGGCTTGCACGAAACCCAGATAGTGATCCATGGTGGGATTCGTGAGTGCCAGCACGACCGCCACGGCCAATACCGTCACGATTAGGCCCAGACGCAGAAGACTCATACAGGCGCACCTCCCCTTTGACAAATCAACAGACGGATGACTAGCCTACGCCCGTTAGGTTTGTGGCGGCAACCATGCTGCTCACATGGCTTCTATCAGGAGGATCCTCATGTTTGTCTGGAGCAAACGCCTTGTTGCAGCCTTGTTAGGACTATTCGTGCTCACGTTGGGAATCTTTTTCCTCAATACAGCACCGGACAACACGAGCAGCCTCACGATGTATATAACTGGATGGATGGCCATCAACTATCTCGGCTTGATTGTGTGGGTCTTTGTCTGGATGATCGATCAAGCCCGCATGCGCGGGAAAAATTTCTGGGTTTGGCTTATCCCCTTCGTTGTGGCACCCCTTCCGACGCTCATGCTGTTCGTCTTGTTCCTCCAGAGACGCATCTAGGAGCCTGTCCGGCATTGACCGTTCTACTGTGGCGAACGATCCGCGACCATCTGCATCGTTCTCGCCCCGAAAAAGTCCTCAACGTATTCCAGCGTATACGCCTCCGGTTTTTTCGGGCCTGCGGCCTTGCATCTGGCCGCACCTCCTTCGCCTCGTCACGAACAGCCATGTCGGACAGGCTCCCAGCCATCATAAATCAGCTGCGCCGACTCTGGCTTGCGCATCGCGGTCGGCTTCTCGATGCAACTGCGCTCGGAGAGCCCACACCAGCCAGATACCTGGTAACGCAATCAGAAACGACCAGAAGAAAAATTGTGCCCAGCCGACCATTTCTACCAACTCAGCAGACGGACGTCCGGAGAACACTCGCCCGAGCGCTTCCAGTGATGAGAGCAATGCGAACTGTGTTGCGGTATAGCGATGGTCGCATAGCGACATAATCAGTGCGACAAACGCGACGGTGCCCATGCCACCGGTCACATTCTCGACAAGAATCGACGCTGTGAGCGCCCCGTAACTCTTGCCCATCCAGGCGAGCCACATAAATCCCAAGTTTGAAACCGCTTGCAGCAGACCAAAGAGCAGTAACGACCGAACCATCCCTAGCTTAGCCATTGCGACGCCACCGGCTAATGCGCCGATGAGCGTGGCTCCAATCCCAAGGCCCTTGACGTACCCGACCTCGCTGACGGAGAAGCCCATCCCTCCAATAAGAAATGCCGTTTGAAGCGAGGCTGCGACGGCGTCTCCGATTTTATAGAAGACGATGAGGGCGAGAAGCCCGACCACCCCTGGACGCGTAAAGAATTCTTTCAGCGGCCCTCCAACCGCTTCGGCCAGACTTGCCGGTGTCGCACTCGGCTTTAATGGTTCTGGACTGACGAGGATCGTGACAACTCCTGCCAACATGAGCGCGGCAAGCAGCAAATAGGTGTTTTGCCAACCAATGCGATCGGCCAATAAGAGGGCGCCGGCGCTTGCAAGCAACAGCGCGCATCGATAGCCATTCACCCACACAGCTACACCGAAGCCCCGTTCCGGATGTAAGAGCACATCAGTCCGATAGGCGTCGAAAACAATGTCGAGTGAAGCAGCGAGGAAGGCTACTACGAGAGCTAGAATCCCCAGTATTTCTGGGCGCTGACCAGGCCCAGTCACCGCCATAGCCGCCAAGCCGAGCGCGACACTGATCTGCATCACCACCATCCACCCGCGACGACGTCCCAGCCAGGGAGGGACCAAGCGATCCATCAAGGGCGCCCACAAGAATTTCAACGTGTACGGAAGACCGACGAGCGTAAAAATACCGATGGTCTTCAGGTCGAGTCCGACAACCGTCAGCCAAGCTTGAAGCGTCCCAGCTGTGAGTGCCAATGGCAACCCTGAGGCAAAACCCAGGGGCAACATGATGGCGATGCGCCGGTTCGCAAGGATCTGGGTGAACGATGCAGTTTTCATCAAAGCGTTTTATCGCACATGCGGAAGCAGCATATCATCGGAATGGAGGGACCGCTCAGGACATTCTCGAAATCTAATCTATGTCGAGGAAGGAAGAGTAGACCAAGCGGCACCGAAGAGCCACCCAGCACAGCAGCACATAGGAACTCAGCAGGGCTGTCCATTGAAGGCGCAGGGCTTGTAGCGCGAAATATCAAACTCTATGTTTTCTTGGTAGATCCGTTCATTGCCGTTCACGCCATCCTGCTCCGGATCGTTATACATGGTGTGGTTCCACCAGTAGAACAAGGGATACGCCTCGGTCTGGTACACCGGATTCCCGTAGTTGCTGCGGGCATATTCCCGGACCAACCGGCCCGTCACGTAATCGGCTTGGCCGTTCCCGTGCAGAGAGTAGAGCGTAAGAAAGAGTCGAGCTTCGTGATCGTAGTGCTCGTCGATTCTTGTCGCAAGGTCAGGCTCGCGTGGGAGAAGATCCTTCGTCCATCCACCGGGCACAGGGAGCAGGAGCAGAAGAGAAACTATGAAGATGGACGCCGCCGACTGCGAAGGTGTCACAACAGACTCACGATAAATGGGGTGGGCAGGCAGGCGAACTCTACCATGGCCTACCAAGGCCTTCAAGCAAGGGCGAAATGCAACGTAAAGAACTCGCGGGATATCCTTGCTCCTATCGCGAAGATCTCCCTATAATGGCCCGCCTATTATGAAACGCGCTTCTCTCCATACACTCGGCTGCCGCCTGAACCAAGCAGAAACAGCGGTGCTCACGGCTCGCTTGCAACGCGATGGCTATCGTGTCGTCGAGTTCGGTGAGCCGACGGACTTACTCGTCGTCAACACCTGCTCGGTGACAGAGGAGGCAGAACGTACGTGTCGATACGTGATCCGCAAAACGTTGAGACATTCCCCCGATGCCTTTGTGGCAGTCACCGGCTGTTACGCTCAGACCGGCGTTCAAGAGCTGCGCACCATTCCTGGAATCGATCTCATTGTCGGCAATCAATTCAAATGGGACTTACCGTCATTCCTTCCGGCCCCGCATGCCTTGAAGAAGCAGCCGGACCCGGAAGTGCTCCATACTCGCACCATCGACCGGGAAGATTTCACCCTGCCGGAGTATGGCGAACCGGACTCTACCAGAGCGCTGCTCAAGATCCAGGACGGCTGCAATGTGATGTGCAGTTTCTGTCTCATTCCCTTCGCGCGCGGACATGAGCGGAGCCGCCTCCGTGGTGACATAATCCGAGAAGCCGAGCTACTTGCAGCAGGGGGCTACCGAGAAATTGTCCTGACCGGCGTCAACGTCGGACAGTATCGCCAGGGCGATCTCGATCTGGTCCAGTTGGTCGCACAATTGGAGGAAGTTGAAGGAATCGAACGAATCAGGATTTCATCTATTGAACCGACGACGATCACGAATGCCCTCTTAGATCGGATGGCTTCTTCGTCGAAGCTATGTCCTTATCTCCATATACCCTTACAGAGCGGGGACGACACCATCTTGTCATCCATGAATCGTCCATACAATGCAGAAGAGTTTACCCGTCTGATCCAGCGAGCCGTGGCGACAGTTCCTCACCTTGGACTGGGAACCGATCTGATGGTCGGATTTCCAGGAGAAACTGAGGAAGCATTCGCGCATACTCTGAGCCTCGCGTGCGAGCTTCCCTTCTCCTATTTCCATGTCTTTACCTATTCGCAACGGCCCGGCACTGCTGCCACAAAACTGCCTGACCAGGTGCCAATCGCCGTCGCTCGGGAGCGGGCGAAGAAACTTGCCGAGCTGTCCCGCCTTAAACGCCTGGCCTTTGCGGAACGGTATATCGGGTCTACGGTGCCAGTCCTCTTCGAATCAGGAGAAATGGATGGGTACAGGTTGGGGGTGACAGCAAACTTCTTGAAAGTGGGTGTGCCCTCAAACATCGACCTCACTAATCACCTGAAAGAGGTGCAGATTATGGGAGCATCGGATCGCTGGGCGTTGGGCCAGCTCACGGCGGAACATCGGCCCGTACGAAAGGTGCCGGTTCTATGAAAGCCAAATCCGCAGCAACTCACGTGCATCTGGAGACTTTCGGCTGTCAGATGAATGAGTACGATTCGGAACTTGTTCGCTCACTGATGAAACAGGATGGATTTGTATTTACCGACGAACGAGAACGTGCAGACGTGATTCTGATGAACACCTGCGCGATTCGCGAGAATGCCCACAATAAGGTCTATAAGCACTTATCTGAGCTCAAGAAACTCAAGCGACAACGTCCATTGGTCGTAGGCGTCTTGGGTTGTATGGCGCAAAATCTGAAAGAGGAGCTGACGAACTTTCAGCCGCTAGTCGATGTGCTCGCCGGCCCTGATGCCTATCGCCAGCTGCCGATGTTGATCCGCAACGCGATACGCTCGCAAGAAGAGGGGCTGGATCAGAAGGGGCTCGCGGTCGACCTTTCGGAATATGAAACCTACCACGATGTCATTCCCGACCGAAACGACGGGGTGAACGCCTGGATCGCCGTCATGCGGGGCTGCGACAACTTCTGCAGCTTCTGTGTGGTTCCCTACACTCGTGGGCGTGAACGCTCCCGCGACCCAGAAGGAATAGTCCAGGAAGCTCGCCGCATCGCCGAGCAAGGATTCAAGCAAATCACGCTCCTTGGTCAAAATGTCAATTCATACCGATTCAGCGACTGGGATTTCGCACGATTGATTACGGCGGTTGCGAACGTGCCTGGCATCGAACGCGTGCGCTTCACATCCCCGCACCCCAAAGACTTTCCACTTGCATTGTTGGACGCCGTCGTATCCCATCCCAACATCTGCAAGCAAATCCATTTACCACTGCAATCCGGTAGCGATCGCCTGCTCGGCTTGATGAATCGCACCTATACCAATAAAGAGTACCGTGTTTTGGTCGACCGTATCCGTACCCTGCGCTCGGACATCGTCCTCAGCACCGATATCATTTGTGGTTTCTGTGGGGAAAGCGATGCGGACTTTGACGAGACGTACCGGCTTGTCGAGGAAACACGGTTTCACTCAGCGTTTATCTTCAAATACTCTGAGCGAAAGAACACCATCGCCGCGCGCAAGTTTTCGGACGATGTCTCTGAGACGGTAAAGACCGAACGGATCACGAGACTCTTCGACCTCCAACGGAACATTTCCTACGAGCGAAACCGAGAATATCTGAAGACGACAGTCCCCGTCCTAGTCGAAGGGGATGCCAAGCGATCCGCCGCGCAAGGCATGGGAAAATCGGATGGCAACATCACCGTCATCTGGGACAAGCGTGCGATACCCTCTCAACCGGGAAACATGGTTTCCCTCGCCATCTACGATGCATCGTCCACGACGTTGTATGCGGAACGTCCACCATCGAATTGAATCGTTGGTGCCCACCCTACTGTCCCAAGAATCATTTTTGTGTAACACGCTCCAAAAAAGAACACTCCTGAACAAGATCTGTTTATGAATCCCTCGTCCCTTACGCCTCTCAAGTCGTGGTGGGGGATGCAATCCGCTCAATGATCCTCTGCGGAACGGGAGTTTTCTTTTCAGGAGCCCATGAAATGACCAGCACTATATTGCGATTTAATGCTGCATTATCATACGGCTAGACTCATTACCTCCCGTGCTTATCCTTATTTCTAGCTGCTCAGTCCCTCCATACCAATCCTCATCCTCTCATGATATTGCCCTAGTACTTCACAGCGTCTACTTCATCCCTAACTAGAGGCATAATCTTTGCTATTTGATGATTCACCTATTCGTACCCGCGCACTCTCACTCTTTGGAGACGAGGCATGATCCAGAATCAAGAACCCGGCGTGAAAGAAAAAACCGATACCTCCATGAGCCTGGAAACCCTCATCGCGATGGGACTCTTCGGATGGATTGCATTGAGCATGGCACTGATGGGCCTGGGAATCTGGTAATCCCCCTAGATGCATCGATATTGCATCTAGCCACGGATAGTCACACACCCGTACTGAATAGAAAGAGAGTCACTATGATAACGAACTACCTCGCGCTAACGAATGTGCGAAATCCGATCATGCAGGGCCTTGTTGGGATCGCCGCCTGTGCCCTGGTCATTAGCGGGTGCGCCGGTGGGGCAAAACTCGCACACAATGCGAATGGCAGCGTGTACCTAGAAGAAGTGACTGATTGGTCATTTGAAGCCAGCCATCCTGCTGTGATCGACCAACTGACCATCACAAAGATCGTAAAAGGGTTATATCGCAACGATGGCATGAACGGACCTTCGGGAATGTCCGATGGTGGCAGCAAGCCGATGAGAATTTTCAACGATGAGGATGCAGCATTTCTCTCTCCCCTGCTCGCACAAGGCTTATCCAAGGCGAAACCGGAACAGCTTGTTGGGTTCCGCGTGTCCTCATCGGCAGGGTCAGGCTCTGAACCCACCACGGGCAGTATTTACGTGCAGAAGGGATCGATCTATTTCACCATTGGGAAAGGCGCCAGGCCGACTGGCTTTATGCCTGAATTAGCTGCACGCACCGAGCCGGCTCCAGCCTATGCCGCCGGTGGTGCACTCAACGCTACGATGATGATCATCGACTATCATGCGCTGGCCACAGCACCGATGCCTGCCGCCATGCCGATCGCCAAAGCCACACCGATCGCTCCGATTGCCCCCATGATGGCTGCTGCCCCAGTGAATGCTCCAGCGAACGCTCAGACAGTCACTACCAACGCGGGACAGGAGGCAGGGCAGGACGAATTTTTGGCTCAAAAACTCTTTGACTTGAAAATAGCAAAAGAAGCGCTCGCCAAGAAGAGTTCCGAGATCACTATGCTTCGCAAGGAATCGGAATGGATGAAACGCGAGCTGCGGAACCGCGACGAGGAAATGAAAGCGCTCAGGTTGACCCTGGTATCCGCCAAACCGGCAACGAAAAAGAAATCGGCACAGGCCACACAAACTCGTTAACCGACTCAATCGACATTCAACAACTCCGGCTGGAGCAAGACCACTTCACTGGACAGGGGCTGTCGGAAATTCATCCGGCAATAACAGGCATAGGTCACATAGGTATCTTGCAAGCAGTACCGAGCCAACTCTAGCCCCTGTCCTTTCCCCCACATCTCAGCCACCTGAGCCCCACTGCCCGACTTTGTTTCGACGTTCAGCGCTCGCGCCAGCACATCGAGCTTCACCCACCCACGCGTATCCCAATTACTCCAGATCGCCATCGTGTCATAAATCGGTTCCGTGCGGAACTTGGCGAGATTGATGTCCAAGCTCGGCTTGACTTGGCAGATGATCGATCGCTTTTTGATGAACGGAATGTCGAAGCCCAGTCCGTTATGGGTGATGAAGAGCGAGGGGCGGCTCTGAGCCAAACGGCTCCAGAATTGTCGCAGCAACTCCCGTTCATTTCCGCCATACCAGGCCACCGATCCACGGGGCTCGAGCTGATCTGAAAATTCCAACAGGCCGATACAGACGATCTGACTGAATGTGCCGTCGAAAGCCGACTTCGCATATTGTTCATCCTCTGCACGTCGTTGAGCTTCAGCAGCCCCCGCCGTAAACAAATCGTAGCCTTCGCCTGCCGACTCAGAGTCAGCGGTTGGCGGAATCTTCCCCGCCAACCGCGCCCATTCTTCCCGAGGCGCTTGAATGGTCTCAATATCCAGGACGACCTTCATAAAGTCTGCCCTATGCTCTGTTGCTGTAATGCCTCGATGATCGGTCGATCCGCTGGAGGAAACTCAAAGTTGCTTAACTCGTGTGGCCAGACCCATCGAATCTCCGCGCAATCGATGGCTGTGGCGTGCCCGGTTTCAATTCTACAGTGGAAGAAATGCAGCTCCACAGTTTTCTCCGCATACTCGTGCCGAATGATCTGAAAGGGTATTGGCACGTCGATACGAATACCCAACTCTTCGAACAACTCCCGTCCCAGACATTCTTCCAACGTTTCACCCGGCTCGCGCTTCCCGCCTGGAAACTCCCAGAAGCCTGCCAAGTGCACACCCGGATTCCGTCGGGCAATCAAGTAGCGGCCCTCACGATACACAAGACCGGCAGCGACCTCAACGACCTTCATGCCGCACCGTTACTTTTCTCAACTTCTGATCGAAGGGATACGTCTTACACAATGATTTCATCGGGCATTGCCGGCAGGAAGGATTTCTTGCCGTGCAGCAGGTCGCGCCAAAATCCATAATCGCCTGGTTGAAGTCATAGCCCTTCCCACGTGGAATTAAGGCTTCCGACAATTGCCAGAGCTTTGCCTTTTGAGTCTTGGGATCGCCCTTCGCCATAAACACCCGATGAAGGACCCGAATGACATTCGTATCCAGGATCGGCGCATCTTCGTTGAATGCGAACGATCGAATCGCGCCGGCCGTGTACCGTCCAATTCCCTTGAACGATAGCAATTCCTCCGCATCGCTTGGAAGCTGGCCCCCATACCGCTCCACTGTCTCGCACGCAATACTATGTAACCGCTCCGGCCGAATATTGTAGCCTAACGGGTACCACGTCTTCTTCACATCCGAGACCGGCGCATCAGCCAACTCTTCAAAACTTGGGTAGCGGTCTAAAAATTCGTGGTACTTCGGAATCACCCGATCGACCTGTGTCTGTTGCAACATCACTTCAGAGACCAGAATGTGATAGGGGTCGGAGGTCTTTCGCCAAGGCAGATCGCGGCCATGCTTCTCATACCACTTCAGCAACCGGGTCTGAAAACGGCGCTTCAGCGAGGCGTCGAGGCCGGGGGACTTCTTCGATCTCTTCTTGCGCTGTGAGGGTGTTCGTGAGCCAGAGGTGATGGGCATCGCAACGTCAATCCAATGGCGGCATTCTAGAAGTGCCTCCACCGAAAATCAAATGGCGACCAGGCGGAAGTGGCGCGCGACAAGCGAGCGGAGCGGGACTTGCGAGACGTGTGAGTCCTGCCCCTACCTGTCACGCTTTTCCCGCCCGTCTCGCCCGTCTCGCCCGTCTCGCTTGAGTCAGGCATCGGCGATTGTAGCAGGAACGTTCATGAATACTGCGGGCTGGAAATTTCCAAAGAACTCTATTTCTTTGACAACCATTCGTTCACCGACTAGCCTCTTCTGAGGCAAGACAATGATAGCGGGAGGCTCATCAGCGAGGCCGCAACACACAACTATGGTCACTAGAAAGCATCCCAGATTCTCCGTATCGCTCCCCAGCACCTTGGTGCATAAGGATCACTTCAGCCATGCTGGGTCCATCCGAAACATTTCAGCCAAGGGATGCCATGTTGACAGTATCATCAGCCCTTTTACTGGCATGCAGCTCACCATCCACCTGCATATTCCAGGTGAATCCCAGCCCATCTTAATCGAGAACGCCACAGTCCGCTGGTCCGGGTCCGCCGGCATCGGCCTAGAGTTTCTGACGGTAGCCCCCCTGCATCAAGACCGACTGGATCGCATGATCCAGCAACTCCAGCCCAAGACCGTTCTTCAGTAAAGGACCTTCACTAAAGTTGCATTTTAGGCGCTCACCTCCGTATCCTCCGTCTTCATGGACCTCTCCCAACTGTCCCAGGAACAATTCAAAGAACTCGTGCGCGGCATCGTCGATGATCGCCTGCGCGAGTTACTGGGCGACCCTGACCTCGGACTCCAACTTGGCGATGGCCTGCGCGCCCGCCTGAAAGAGTCCTTGTCCAGTACGGAGAGACTGTCCGGGGAAGACATCGCAGCTCAACTTGGTCTCCGCTGGTAAGGACGACATGGCCTGGTATCGTCTTGCCTACCGCCCAGCGATCCTCCAAGATCTTGCGAGCCTTGAGCCGTCCATGGCACAGCGACTCTTGGACAAGAGCAAATGGATCGCCTCCAACATCGATAACTTGCGCCACGAACCGATCGCGCCGGACCTGCCAGGCCTTTCCAAATATGCGGTCGAGGACTGGCGAATTTTCTACTCTATTGACCGAAACGATCACGTGGTCGATATTCACGGCATCGTTCGCCACAGAGAGATCCGGTCATGATTGCCATCACCGTTGCCGCCATCGCAAAACTGAAAGCGATTCGAACCCATCATCCAGAAGATCCGGTCGTCCGGGTTTCCGTGCGCGACCTGGACGATTCACGCTTAAGCTTCAGCATTACGTTGGAAGCGACGCACCAGCCTGACGATGACGTACAGCAGATCGATGGCCTCACCATTGCGGTGGATCGGCAAAGTGTGCCACGGATGGAACGGGTGATAGTCGATTACACCGAAGCCGAAGGGTTTCGCTTTCTACACGATGAGGAGGGCCGCAGCCAGCCCCTTCTCACGATTCCCACACTCAATTAACGAGTAGTGCAGGATGCTCAAAAAGACTAGACTTCTCACCCGCCCAGCCCTGGCGCGCCGAGACGCGCCTTGTCCCAAACAAGGCCGCAGCGAGTGAAGGCCCGAGGCGTACCCTTGTGGTACGTTGAGGGTCTGAGCGATGAGAGAACGAAGCTGGCGGGCTTTTTCAGCATCCTGGAAGATTAGGTGAGCCGATCCGGCAGGCTGGCGACATGCACCTGAAACTCGCCCCGCGTCACATCGTCGACAT
>JANNXZ010000235.1:0-9260 GCA_031409835.1 Nitrospirota bacterium | reverse complement strand
GCCTCAGCGAAGTTGTGTTCCACACGGTAAATGTTTCCCAGCCAGAGCAGCGAATCGACACGATTCGGGTCCATGGCGAGCGCTCGTTCGAACAGGCCGATGGCTTCGACGGTGCGTTTCGACATGATGGCATGGGTGCCTTCACGATGGAGGGCATCGATTTTTTCTTTGCGCCGCAACAACCGCGTGCTGCGCCAGTTGCCGATGACGTGGGCGGTTTGCCGCATGCCGACTGCCAAGGCCACGAGCACCGCGCCGACTGCCATGGAAAAGACGACGAGCGTGACGGGGCTCAGTTCAAACTGCAGGGAGGGACTGGTTCGGACTGTGACTGCCCCAGGATTCAACTCGCGGGCATAGCTGTAAAGGAAGATTCCGGCGCTGACGAGGAAGATGGTGGTGAGCAGTCGGAGCATCGAGCTAGGCCTTTTTTTTCGTCGGCGCCTTTTTCCGCTTCACGGGCTTTGGGGTCGCGATCGGCTGCGTGGCCGGCGGTTCCCCTGGGATGGCGATGCGTTTTGCGTCGGCCCACAACCGTTCGAGTGCGTAATGGTTCCGGACATCCTGCCTGAAAATATGGGCGATGACATCGCCAAAGTCTATCAGAACCCACTGAGATGACCGCATGCCTTCGATGCCCAGCGGTTTGGAGCCGGAGCGAGAGAGGATACCGTCGATATGATCTCCGATGGCACTCGCTTGGCGATCCGAATCCGCAGAGCCTATGACCAGGTAGTCGGCAACGGAGGTCAACGGCGCTACCTGGAGGACGAGCACGTCGGTGGCCTTCTTATCGAGCATGGCCCGGGCAATGGCGAGGGCTGTGGACCTAGCTGTTCGTGCGATTACGGTCCTCTTGGTAGAGATGATGTTCAAGTATATAAGATTCCACTAAGGGCGGCAACAGATTTGCCACCGTGAGCCCTTGGCGGATTCGCGAGCGAATGTCCGATGCGGAGACCGCTGAGGGCGGTAGTTTGAGGCAGATCAGGCCTTGCGTTCCGAGCGGCGCTTCGATCCGTGAAATCCGTTCCGCATCCAGGTCCATCAGTGATGGAACTGGAATCGGCGGAAGCAGCGGGACGGTTGAGAGGGAGCGAAACAATAGGCCTGGGCGTGAGAGGACGACGAACCGGCAGAGTTCCAGTAATGTCCGAGGGTCACGCCAGGAGGGAAAGTCCAGGAAGGCATCAAGTCCGATCAAAAAAAAGAGCTGGGTCTGCGCGCCATACTCTTGCTGTAGCAGGCGAACGGTGTCGATGGAGTAGGATTTGCCGGGCCGCCGGATTTCCACATCTGAGATGGCGAGAGAGGGATCTGAGGCGATGGCCAGACGGACCATTTCATAGCGGTCTTGTGCCGGCGCCAGACTGCCGTTCGGTTTATGGGGAGGGTGACTCGTGGGAACGAAAAGGATTTGATCGAGCCCGAGTGCCTCGCGCGCCTGGCGCGCAATGGCCAGGTGACCGTTGTGAATGGGATTGAACGTTCCGCCGAGGAGGCCGAGACGAAGGGGACCAGAGTGCTGAGTGCTGAGTGCTGAGGACTGAGATTCAGAATTTGGTGACATCATAACTCAGCACTCACGTCTAGAGTATCACCAGGTTGTCACGATGTATGACTTCCTCGTATTCCTGTGGGCCGAGTTGTTGCTGGATCTCGGTCGTTTTGAGACCCTTGATCCGCGCCAAGGTGTCGGAGGAGAAGTTCACGAGTCCTTTGGCGAACTCTTTGCCGTCCTGGTCGAGGCAACTGACTGCATCTCCCGTATCGAAGGGACCGCTGACGTTCAGAATACCTGAAGCCAATAGACTCTTGCCTCGCCGGGCCAGCGCTTCGACGGCTCCAGGGTCGAGCGTCACGGTTCCTCGTGGTCTGAGGGTGAAGGCGATCCAGTGTTTGCGGCTGGTAAAGCGACGTTCCTTTGCGAGGAAGAGGCTGCCGCCAGGGCCTCCGGCTAATACGTGTGGAAGGAGGCCGGCCGTTTGCCCGTTCAAGATCAAGGTGGCTACGCCATACTCACTGACTTTCTTGGCAGCCCGGATTTTCGTGGCCATGCCCCCAGTTCCCTCGAACGTGGTGGAGACACCCGCTCGTTCCTCGATTTCTTCGGTAATGTCAGGGATCAACGGGATCAGCGTGGCTGCGGGGTTTTTGCGCGGGTCCTCGGTAAATAGGCCGTCGATATCGGACAGGATGATCAGCAGTTCCGCGTCGACCAAATGAGCGACCTCGGCAGCCAGGGTATCGTTATCTCCCACGCGAATTTCATCCACGGCAACCGTATCGTTTTCGTTGATGATGGGGATCACGCCGAACCCGATCAGCGCACTCAGGGTGTGGCGCGCATTGAGAAACCTCCGCCGATCGGCGAGGTCGTGGTGAGTCAATAGAATCTGCGCCACCTTGACATCGAGCCGCTCAAACGATTTTTCGTACGCCCACATGAGCCGGCTTTGGCCGACCGCTGCAGCCGCCTGCTTCACAGGGAGGCTCTTGGGGTATTCCGTCAGACCCAATTTCTTGATGCCGGAGACGATTGCGCCGGAGGTGACGATCAGGACTTCACGCCCGCTCGACCGGAGGGCCGCGATTTCATCCGCGAGCCGATCGATCTGCTCCGGGCGAATCCCGGTGTCTCGTGACGCGACGAGACTGCTCCCGATTTTGATGACGATGCGGGTGGCTTGTTTTAGGAGCTGATCTCGCATGGCGTGGCTCGAAGTTGTGCAACCTGCTGCCCGACATAGGTGACGAGTTCCGTCAGTCCTTCTCTCGTTGCGGCAGAGATCGCGAGGCATGTATAGCGATGGCGCTTACAATACTTCTGCAACTCGCGCAGGCGCGCACCTTCTCCGACCACATCGATTTTCGTGGCGACAACTGCGAAAGGGCGTGTGATGATCGGCTCATCGTAGGCGGCTAGTTCCTGACGCATGATCTCGAAGCTCTTGACGGGTTCCTCGGGAGCCCATTCCGACACGTCGATCATGTACAGCAAAAATGATGTGCGCTCGATATGCCGGAGAAATTGGAGTCCCAGTCCCTTGCCTTCATGGGCGCCTTCGATGATCCCGGGAATGTCTGCAACGGCGAAACTCCCTTTTTCTCCCCAGCGAACGATCCCCAGATTCGGCGTCAGCGTGGTAAAGGGATAATCGGCGATTTTTGGTCGTGCGGCTGAGATTGTGGAGATGAGTGTCGATTTTCCGGCATTGGGAAAGCCCACAAGTCCGACGTCGGCCAACAGCTTCAGCTCAAGTCTCAGAGACCGTTCTTCGCCTTCGGTGCCGGTTTCAAATTCCGTGGGCGTACGATTGGTCGAGGTCGCAAAATGGTTATTCCCTCGCCCCCCACGGCCTCCGCGAGCTGCCACAAACCGCTGTCCAGGGGTAACCAGGTCGGCCAGCACCTCACCTGTCTGATCATTAAAGATGACGGTACCGACAGGAAGGGCCACCACCACATCCTCGCCGGTTCTTCCGGAGCAGTTGGCGGCGCCACCTTGGCGACCGACTTCTGCTTCGTAGTGTTTTTGGTATCGGAGGTCGAGGAGCGTGGTCATGCGAGGCGACGCTTCAAATACAACATTGCCGCCGTGCCCGCCATCGCCACCGTCAGGCCCGCCACGAGGCACGAATTTTTCGCGCCGAAAACTGCATGAACCGTCGCCGCCTCGGCCGGCTGTGATACGGATACGAACTTCATCGACAAACATCGGGGCACCGTTTCTTCAGTGTGACGGCTGTGAGATCATTACCTGCAAGGAATATCCCGTTGCACGTATAGTCATGCCGGGAGTCCTCACGGGTAACGAAGCTGTGACGAGAAAAGAGGAAAAGAATATACTATGAAATCGAGGGCGCAGAGTAGACGCTGATCTTCTGCCGTCCGCGACCGCGTTCGAACTTCACGATCCCTGTGATGCGGGCGAAGAGGGTATGGTCTTTGCCGAGGCCCACGTTGAAACCGGGGAAGAACTTCGTCCCTCGCTGACGGATCAAAATCGATCCGGCCTTTACGGTCTCTCCGCCGTAGGCCTTGACCCCAAGGTATTGCGGATTGCTGTCGCGCCCGTTTCTAGTCGATCCGCCGCCTTTATTTGTTGCCATGACTGATCCTCATTAGGCCGTTTCGATACCGGTAATGCGCAATTTGGTGAAGCCTTGGCGATGGCCATTGGTCCGCCGATAGTTCTTGCGCCGTTGTTTCTTGAAGATGGTGATGGAGCGGGTGCGATCCTGGGCAATAATCTCGGCTTTGACTGTGGCCCCTTTGACCAACGGTTGTCCAATCTCCAGCCCCTTCTCGCCATGAACCAGCCGCACCTGGCCGAGTTCGATCGCCCCCCCGACTTCGCCGGGAAGGGACTCCACTTGGACCAATGACCCAGTTTCGACCCGATACTGCTTGCCGCCTGTCTCAATGATTGCGTACATAAGCCCCTGTCTCCATTACAGAAGATGATTGTGTACCATATGGATTTGGAGCCTGTCAAGGTAACTGCATGCCTCTTCCCTGAGACTTCGCCACGCGAGGTTCTCCGGCCCCTCCCTCCTTCGGGTTAGCCTATTTGTAGGCTATCCTGCTCTGGTTTCTGGGCGTATGCTGACATTCTATTGTTGAGGCATTTATGGATTGGAGATAATGATGGCTGTATCACCGAAGCCGAGTCCTTCCAACCCGAACCGCGTTCGATTCGTGCTCCGTCCCTATCGTCGCATGCCTGCCTGGCTAGCGCTCTACTATCTCAGTGGGGAATGTGTTGGAAAAGGTATCGTGACCAATCTGTCTCAATCGGGAATGCGTGTCCAAGGTGACCATGAGGTCAAACAAGGCCTCGAGCTGGCATTACGCGTTACGTTTGCGGACGATGACCCGCCGATAGAGATTGAACGAGCAACGGTTCGTTGGGTGAATAGATATGATTTCGGTCTGAACTTTGTCCACCTTAGTCCATTAGCCATGAAACACATCACCGATGCATTGAGCCAACAGATTCGCGCCCCTCAGTTGCCTGCCTGAGCGTCCCCCTTGTTCATCCTTGCCGTGGGCCATGTCAGGCCCGGTTGCTTGACGCTTCTTCCAGCTCGCTGCTATATTTCGATTTCACCGCTCGATGTTTCATATGTGCGCCCTCATTGCCTATGCTTGAACCACAAGGAAAAATTTGGATGGACGGGTCATTCGTCAATTGGGCGGACGCCCAAGTCCACGTGATGACCCATTCACTCCATTATGGACTGGCTGTATTCGAGGGAATCCGCTGCTATAAGGGGAAGTCCGGTTCCGCGATTTTTCGACTACAAGATCATGTCGATCGGTTGTTCGATTCCGCCCATATCGGCATGATACAGATGCCGTTCGATAAGAAGCAGGTGGCAGCGGCCATTGTGGAGACTGTCAGGGTCAATAAGCTGGAAGCCTGTTATATCCGTCCCCTCGTCTACATCGGACACGGAGCGATGGGGGTCTATCCCAGCGATAACCCAATTAAGCTGGCCATCGCGGCTTGGACCTGGGGCGCCTACCTCGGGGACGATGCGCTTGCAAACGGGATGCGAGCCCGCGTGTCGTCGTTTACTCGCCATCATGTCAATGTCTCGATGACAAGAGGGAAGATTTCCGGCTACTACGTGAACTCCATTCTCGCCAAGCGGGAAGCAAAGGCAGATGGATACGATGAAGCCATTTTGCTCGATACCGAAGGGTATGTGTCCGAGGGGACGGGGGAGAATATCTTTATTGTGCGGAAAGGGCAGATCAAGACCACGCCACTCACCTCAATCCTCGACGGTATCACCAGAAGTTCCGTCATCGATCTAGCGCGGGAGAAGCGTCTCTCCGTGGTGGAGGAGCGCTTTACGCGCGATGACATGTATATCGCCGATGAAGTGTTTGTGACTGGGACCGCTGCCGAGCTGACGCCAGTGCGGGAGATCGACAACCGCCGCATTGGAACAGGAACGCCTGGTCCGATTACGCAAGCTCTTCAGAAGACCTTCTTTTCCATCGTGCGTGGGGAGGACCCTTCCCACGAAGCGTGGCTCACCAGGATTTAGTAAGGCGCTGAACAGAGTCAGCCCGCACCTTCCATTTCCCCGCGTGGCCTTCTTGACACCCGTGTGAATAGACTGGTTGCGCTGGTTTGTCTTGTCTATCTGGCTACATCTGGTTAGCTTCGTTTAACCAAATAAACGAGACACACCAAACACACAAAATGAACTGGTCAGGCTGGAGGACCTTTTCAACTGCCTGCTAGTGTTTGCCGGAGGAAGCGTCGCTTGGAGTGGAGCTCTCAGCGGCTGGGGCTGCTGGCGTTGTCGACGGGGTTTCAGGGGCGGTCTGAGAAGATTCTTTCTTGTTGAGATCAATGACTGTGGAAGAAAACGCCCGATCTTTGGCAAGTATAGCCAGGCCGAGCGAAGTTAGCATGAAGATGGCCGCGACGACGACTGTGAATTTGCTCAAAAAGTTCGCAGGTCCACGGCTGCCGAAGACGGTCTGGCTGGAGCCTCCAAATGACGCGCCAATTTCAGCGCCCTTCCCTGATTGCAAGAGAATTGCGCCGACCATGAGAAAACAGACCAAGACGTGAATGATAATGAGGAGGATATACATGGCACTCCGATCAATTAGGCACGCGGTATCTGAGCAAGGCCGATCAGT
Organism: Nitrospirota bacterium; assembly: GCA_031409835.1. Lineage (GTDB taxonomy): Bacteria > Nitrospirota > Nitrospiria > Nitrospirales > Nitrospiraceae > Palsa-1315. Next base: position 2,591 of record JANNXZ010000235.1, on the reverse strand, counting down.
GTAGCAAACAAGTCGAGGTTGAGACAAGCCCCACCCACTAGAGTCCCGTCGATCGCGTCCGAGGCGAGGAGCGACTCGATGTTTTGGGGCGTGACGCTTCCGCCGTATAGAATTCTGATGGCCGACGCCGTTTTGCTATCCCAGCTGGTCTCCACGAACAACCGGATCGAGCGATGCACGGTCACGGCTTGCTCCGCGGTGGCGGCTCGTCCCGAACCAATGGCCCAGACCGGTTCGTAGGCAATCGTGACGGTTGCCAGATCCTGTGTGGTCAATCCTGCCAGACTGCCGTTGAGTTGGTCTGTGACGACCGATTCCGTTCGTCCCGTTTCACGTTCCGTCAGTGATTCTCCCACACACAGGATCGGAGAGAGCCCGTGCCTCAGCGCTGCTCGGACCTTCTTCCGAATAGTTTCATCTCGTTCGCCGAAGAACGTGCGCCGCTCAGAATGGCCGACGATCACATAGCGGCAGCCTAACTCGCGCAGCATTGGAGCGGACACTTCCCCGGTGAAGGCCCCGTGCGTTTCCCAATGTAAATTTTGTGCGCCGAGGCCGATCCAGGAGGAGGGGCCCAAGGCGTTGCGGGCTGACTCCAGAGCCGTGAAGGGTGGGGCAATGACCACATCGGCGTGAGGGGATGCAGGGACTCGTTCGCAGAGATCGCGAATGAAAGTCGCGGCCTCCGAGGCCGTCTTGTTCATCTTCCAGTTGCCGACGATGAGGGGTCTGCGCAAAGGTGTCTCGATACTCAGAGGTGGTAGAGGAGATGCACTCAACGACGAGGCGATTACGCGATTCGATCAGGAAGGGCCGTCAAGCCCGGGAGTTGTTTCCCTTCCAACAATTCCAGCGCGGCGCCGCCGCCTGTCGAGATGAACGACATATTTTCCGATTCGCCGGCTCGATGCACGGCCAAAGCCGTTTCGCCACCGCCGACGATCGTCAGGGCGTAGGCATTGGCAACCGCGTGAGCCATCGCCAGGGTACCCCGGGCGTAGGCATCGACTTCAAAGACACCCATCGGTCCGTTCCACAGAATAGTCTTGGCGTTCTGGACTGCTTCGTTGAAGAGTTTCACGGAGGCTGGGCCGATGTCGAGGGCATACCAGCCCTTCGGAATCTCCTGGACCGGGACGATCTTCGTTTCCGCCCCAGGCTCGCGGCTGGCCGCGACGACACAATCGACCGGCAAATAGAACTTTACACCGCGGGAAAGGGCATGATCCTCAATGCCTTTGGCGAAGTCCAGCATGTCGTTTTCGACCAGGGAGTTGCCGATTTCCAGCCCCTTCGCCTTTAAGAAGGTAAAGGCCATGCCGCCGCCGATGATGACTTTGTCGACGCGCTTACCCAGATTTTCGATGACACCGATCTTTCCCGACACTTTGGCCCCGCCGAGAATGGCGACAAAGGGCCGAACGGGATTTTCGACGGCACCTTCAAGGTATTCGATTTCTTTCTTGAGGAGGAAGCCGGCAGCCGAGGCGGGAATGAATTTGGTGATGCCGACAGTGGAGGCATGAGCCCGGTGTGCGGCGCCGAATGCGTCATTGATATAGACATCGCCGAGAGCCGCCAGGGCTTTCGAGAAGGCATCGTCGTTTTCCTCTTCCCCCTTATGGAATCGGAGGTTTTCAAGGAGCAGGACGTCGCCAGGCTTCATCTTGTCGACAAGCGCTTCCACTGCCGGGCCGATGCAATCGGGTGCAAATAAAATGTCTTTGCCCATGAGCCGTCCCAGGCGTTTGGCCACCGGGGCCAGGCTGTACGTGGGGTCGAACTTTCCGTTCGGTCGGCCGAGGTGCGAACAGAGGATCACCTTGGCGCCGTCGTCGATGGCTCGATTGATGGTTGGCAGGGTCGAACGAATGCGGGTATCGTCGGTGATTTGGTGCGAATCGTCCAACGGAACGTTGAAGTCGGCTCGGATGATGACGCGCTTGTCTCGCAGCACAACGTCGTCGAGCGTTTGTTTGCGCAGTCTCATTGCGGCTCCGTCAAGTCGGTCCTTCTAGGAACAGGCATCAGCATGGAACAGAATCGGGCTAAGGCAGCCATCGCCTCGTGATGGTCAGCGTCCTGTCGCTTTTGCCGCGATAACCTTGATCAAGTCTCGAACCCGGCATGAATAGCCCCACTCGTTGTCGTACCAGGCCGTCACCTTGACCATCCGTTTGTCGATGGCCATTGTGAGCGGGGCATCGAATGTGGCTGAATGAGGGTCTCCCTTTTGGTCGATCGAGACGATCGGGTCTTCAGAGTAGAGCAGAATATTTTTCATCGGGCCGTTCGCCGCTTTCCGGAAGGCGGCATTGACGGAGGCGACGTCTCATTCTTTTTCGGTTTCTACGGTCAAATACACCCACGATACTTTCGGTGTGGGAACGCGGATGGCGAGGCCGTCGATCTTGCCCTTGAGCTGCGGCAGTACCAAGTGCAGCGCCTTTGCCGCGCCGGTGCTGGTCGGGATCATCGACATGCCCGCCGCGCGCCCGCGCCGCAGGTCTTTGTGGGGCAGATCGAGCAACTGCTGGTCGTTGGTGTAGGAATGGATCGTGGTCATGACGCCGTGCTTGATGCCGAAATTA
>JANNXZ010000234.1:0-2416 GCA_031409835.1 Nitrospirota bacterium | reverse complement strand
TCTGGCCGAGCCTTTCTGAGCGATTGAAGATGTCCGGCGTGGTGGTTTCACAGAGCGATGTCCATCGCGGACTCGGTATCCTGGCCGGGCTCGAAGCCGTGGATGGCGCGCGATTGGCCGGTGCAGATCTTCGCACTCAAGCGGCGGTTGCCTTGGAGGAACTGAAGAAGAAAGATTTTGCTTACGTGCATGTGGAGTTACCGGACGCGGTCGTTTACGGCTCCGATGTCGCGGCCAAGGTGAAGGGCATCGAAGCGGTCGATCGCGAGCTGGTAGGGCCGCTGCTCGAAGGACTGGCCAAATTGGGCTCCCATCGCATCGTGGCCTTCTGCGATTCTGGCAACCTGCATCATGGCCAGGTGGCAGCGGCAGAAGATCCAGGGTTTTTTGCTTATCGTGACAGTGCCGCAGCCCCCGCTGCCGGGACCGGACGAAGATTTATCGAGGCTGATGCGAGAGCTTCGACCGTGCCTCCTCGCGATGCGACAAAGTTCGTCTTGCGGCTGTTTGCGAAAGGATCCTGACGGTCGTGGCGCTGATTGTCCAAAAATATGGGGGCACGTCGGTGGGCACGGTCGAACGGATCCACCGCGTGGCCGACCGCGTTGAGAAGGCTTACAAGGATGGCGATCGTGTCGTGGTTGTCCTGTCCGCCATGAGCGGAGAAACGGATCGGTTGCTTCGGTTGGCACACGAAGTTGCACCGCTGCCGGACGATCGTGAACTCGACATGCTCCTGTCGACTGGAGAGCGGGTGACCATTGCCTTATTGGCGATGGCCTTGCGGGCTCGCGGGCTTGATGCGCAATCTTTTACGGGGCGCCAAGTTGGCATCATGACCGACAGCGCTCATACGAAAGCGCGTATCACCCGGGTGAGTGCCGATAGAATCCGAGAGGCTCTGCTCAACGGAGTCATTCCAGTGGTTGCTGGCTTTCAAGGGATCAACGAGCAATCTGATGTCACGACGTTGGGGCGCGGCGGCTCTGATCTCACAGCGGTCGCATTGGCGGCGGCGCTGAAGGCCGATCGGTGCATCATTTTCACCGACGTCGACGGCGTCTATACGTCGGATCCCAACATTGTGCCAGCGGCTCGACGAATCGATAAGATTTCTTATGAGGAAATGCTGGAAATGGCCAGCCTGGGCGCCAAAGTTCTACAGAGCCGCTCCGTCGAATTTGCCGCAAAGTTCAACGTGCCGGTGGAGGTGAACTCCAGCTTCAAAGAAGGAAAGGGGACACTCGTGACGCGTGAAGATGAGGATATGGAAGCGGTCGCGGTGTCGGGAGTCACTGGCGATCGAAATCAGGCCAAGATCACGATTGTGGGTGTGCCGGACAAACCAGGGATTGCATCCAAACTCTTTGGGCCGGTGGCCAAGGCCAACATCAATGTCGATATGATCATCCAGAATATGAGTCAGTCTGGCATGACGGATATTTCCTTCACGATTCCACGGGCGGACATCAAGAAAGCGCTGCCGCTGATTCAGGACGTGGCGAAAGGCATCGACGCCAAATCGGTTGCCGTAACCGAGGCAATCGCCAAGGTCTCGCTGGTCGGTGTAGGGATGCGTTCCCATTCAGGAGTCGCCGCCAAGATGTTCGATGTTTTGTCGCAGGAAGGTGTGAACATCCTGATGATCAGCACGTCGGAGATCAAAATCTCCTGTGTCATTGATGAAAAGTATGCCGAACTTGCGATGCGCTCGCTTCATACCGCGTTTGGGTTGGATCAATCGCCTGCAGGAGACCGAAGCCCGAAGTAGAGGATTTCGGCAAGGTGAATCTCGACAGGTTCGTCTGGCTCCTGGTATCGTTTCCCTTATGGCCAAAAAATCTTCACAAGCACGATCCTCGCATGGCCGGCCGCTCAGCACTGTGTCGCCCGGTGCGCTTCCGTCTGCCGCCCGGCTCGCCACGCTGGAGATTTATGACACGACTTTACGGGACGGGGCTCAGGCCGAAGATGTCAGTTTCTCGGCTGAAGACAAGGTTCGTGTCGCCCAACAGTTGGATGGGCTGGGCGTGCAGTTCATTGAGGGTGGGTGGCCTGGGGCGAATCCCAAAGACATTGAATTCTTTCGGATGATCAAAACCGTTCCGTTGCAGACGGCGACGGTGGTGGCATTCGGGGCGACGAGAAAATCGAGCAACGCGGTGCAGAAGGATCCGAATATCCGGGCGTTGCTGGACGCAGAGACGACGATCATCACGCTCTTTGGAAAAACCTGGTCGCTGCACGTCACCGATGCGCTCGGCATTTCCCTGGTGAAGAATCTCGAACTCATCAGCGATTCCGTGGCCCATCTTCGTTCGAAAGGCCGGAGGGTGTTCTACGATGCGGAGCATTTCTTCGACGGATACAAGACCAATCCGGACTACGCGCTGGAAACTATTCGTCATGCCGTTGC
>JANNXZ010000233.1:0-3145 GCA_031409835.1 Nitrospirota bacterium | reverse complement strand
AACCGGACCAAGCTGCGCCGGCTTGAACGAATCATCCACCCCCGCGTTGCGCGTGAACAAGCCAGGCTCACTAGACAAGCCGAACGAAAAGATCCACATGCTGTGGTGATCTACGACGTACCGCTTTTGTTCGAAGCTGGTATCGACAAACGCGTGGATAAAACCCTCGTCGTTACAGCTGATCGCAAGACCCAAATCGCCCGCCTCAAAAAAAGAAACGGCCTCTCCCCCGCTGAAGCCATCCGCCGCATCCGCAGCCAAATGTCCCTGGCAAAGAAGATTGAGCGAGCGGACCATGTGTTAAGTGGAACCCTCCCTCGTCCCTCACTCCGTCGGCGCGTCGGCCAGCTACTGAAGCAGCTTCGACTCCTCGCATAAGACCCAACCCTCTGCCGTGCATTCCCTCAACCCCTTGTGTTAAATTTTTGCCCATGCGCAACGTCATCATCATTGGTTCCGGCCCAGCCGGCCTGACAGCCGCGGTCTACGCAGCGCGGGCAAATCTCTCGCCCCTGCTCATTGAAGGCTGGCAATCCGGGGGACAATTGACCACGACGACGGAAGTCGAAAACTACCCTGGCTTTGCCAGGGGCATCATGGGCCCGGAACTCATGAAGGAAATGCGGGCTCAAGCGGAACGGTTCGGCACGGAGTTCTTGACCGGCGATGTCACAGCCGTAGATTTTAAGAAGCGACCGTTCACGATCACCGTTGACGCTGAACAGACCATCCACGCGAAGACCGTCATCATCGCCACCGGCGCGTCTGCCATTCAGATTGGGGTAAAGAACGAATCGCGCCTCACGGGGCACGGAGTCTCGACCTGTGCCACCTGCGACGGCTTCTTCTTCAAGGGGAAGGAACTGATTGTTGTCGGCGGAGGCGACAGCGCGATGGAGGAAGCGACCTTCCTGACCAAGTTCGCCAGCAAGGTCTCCATCGTCCATCGGCGTGACAAGCTGCGGGCCTCAAAAATCATGCAAGACCGCGCGGTGAAGAACGAAAAGATTACCTTCGTGTGGAACTCTGCCGTCGAAGACATCCTCGGCAACGACGTGGTCACCGGCGCCCGCCTCAAGAATCTCGTCACAGGCAAGACGACAGATCTGCCTTGTGCCGGCGTCTTCGTCGCGATTGGGCACCATCCCAACACTCATCTCTTTAGCGGCCAACTAGACATGGATGCCAAGGGGTACATCCGCACAACAGAGGGAACCGCCACGAACGTGCCAGGCGTCTTCGCCGCTGGTGACGTCCAAGACTCGACCTACCGCCAAGCCGTGACCGCCGCTGGCTCAGGATGTATGGCGGCAATTGATGCCGAGCGTTTCTTGGAAACAGTGAAGGGTGATGCGTGATCAGTGATGGGTAAAAATTGACCCGAGTCCGACAGCTTATTTCTCACACTTCACCCCTTACCCCTCACTGTTGATGTCATGAGATGCGCCATCGTCCATTACCACGAAATCGCCCTCAAGGGCCGCAACCGGGAATATTTCGAGGAGCGGCTTGTGCGCAATATCCAATGGACACTGAAGGACCTCGGCGTCAGACGCGTCGAGAATCTTCGCAGCCGGATTCGCGTGGTCTTGCCGGACACAGTTCCGGACCAGACCATCAAAGAACGGCTCACACGAGTCTTCGGGATCGCCAACTTTTCGCTGGCCCATGGGTTACCGCTCGATCTGGCCCATCCAGATATTGGAGCACTCAGCAAAGCGGTCATCGACTCGCTCCGGTCGGAATCTTTTTCCACCTTTCGCGTATCGGCAAAGCGGGCTGACAAACGCCTGACGCTGACCTCCATGGAGGTCGCGCGGGACGTCGGCGCTGCCATTTGTGAAGGAACCGGCAAAAAAGTCAGCCTGAAAGATCCCGACCTCACGGTCTATCTCGAACTGCTTTCCAAAGAAGTCTACTACGCGACCAAAAAGATTCAGGGGCCGGGCGGCATGCCGGTGGGTGTCAGTGGGAAAGTTGCCTGCCTGATCTCCGGAGGGATCGATTCGCCGGTCGCAGCCTATCGCATGATGAAGCGCGGGTGCCGAGCCCTCTTCGTCCACTTCTCCGGCCGACCGCTCGTGAGCCGCGCCTCAGAGGAAAAGGTCCGCGAACTCGTACAACTCCTTACGATCCATCAACACCGGTCGACGCTCTATGTCATCCCGTTCGGGGAAATTCAGCGCGACATTGTGGCCAATGCGCCGGCTCCATTTCGCGTGGTACTCTACCGACGCGTCATGATCCGCATCGCGCAGGAGCTGGCCAAACGAGAGCACTGTTGGGGGCTCGTCACGGGCGACAGCTTAGGGCAGGTCGCCTCACAAACACCGGAGAACTTGACGGTCATTGAAGAGGTGGCAGAGTTGCCGCTCCTGCGCCCGCTCATCGGCATGGACAAGGTAGAAATCACCGACCAGGCTCAGCAGATCGGCAGCTTCGCCATATCGATTGAACCAGATCAAGACTGCTGCTCGCTCTTTACCCCGCCACACCCCAGCACAAAAACCAGACTCGACGACATTCAGAAGGTTGAACGGATATTCGATGTGAGCGCGCTGGTGAAGCAAGGTCTCGACAAGGCGGAAGTGTCCGAATTCACCTTTCCTCTTTAGCAGGATACTCTCAAGAACCGTGAAAGGTGAAACGTGGACTGCCGAGTGCATTTCCTCCGAAACGTTTCACGTCTCACGGATCGCCTGCTAGCAGGAGATACACCTGCCTCACTGTGATCGCCCCAACTGCGATTCTTGCTGCGCGAGCGCCTTTTCCCTCACGATTCGAAAATGCGATTCTAGGTCTCGCCGCATCGCCACAACGACTATCCAATCCGGCACCATCATGTCGACTTCGACGACCAGCTCGAACTCGGCCCTGGTATGAGCCCCACCATCGACGGGGATGAGTTTCCAGAACCGTCGGTACTGCTTAAAGTCGCCCCCCTTCAATTCCGTCAGCAACTCGCCGGTCGACAGAACTCTTGTCTCACTCAAGAGGCGCCGCTCTCCTGGGAGCAGGGCATGGTCGATCCGAATATCCGTAAACACCTTGCCGTCTTGCTCTCGTATCTCCGCCATCCGCATCCGTACATCGAAGAGATCAGGCCAATGAGCATAGTCGGTTAACAATTGGCGAATGATTGCCG
>JANNXZ010000232.1:0-2025 GCA_031409835.1 Nitrospirota bacterium | reverse complement strand
GAAAGGAGCAGATATGCCGTTTCAGGAAGCAGGTGCCAAAGGAAATGAAGTTACGACGTCATCGGGACTGCAGTATGTCGAACTCACGATCGGAACCGGAGCGACAGCAGAGGCGGGACAGACCGTCAGCGTGCATTACACCGGCTGGCTAGAAAATGGGAAGAAATTCGACAGTTCCGTAGACCGGGGCCAGCCGTTCTCTTTTCCACTGGGCGCTGGGCGAGTCATCAAGGGATGGGACGAGGGCGTCAAGGGCATGAAAGTGGGAGGGAAGCGAAAGCTGACCATTCCGTCCAAGCTCGGCTATGGCGCACAGGGCGCTGGTGGCGTCATTCCAGCGAATGCCACCCTGATTTTCGATGTTGAGTTGCTCGGTGTCCGATGATTGAACCGGCACGTATGCCAGCACGACCATGATGCGGCAGACTCCTCTCATCCAGCAACATCGTGCCAGCGGCGCCAAACTTATTGACTTCGCGGGCTGGGAGATGCCTATCCAATATAGCGGTGTCGTGGACGAGTACCATACCGTCCGTTCCCATATCGGCCTCTTCGATGTGAGCCATATGGGGCGGGTGCGGATCGCTGGAGCTGGCGCTGTCTCCTTCCTCCAGCGAGTCACCACCAATGACGTCGGCAAACTCGCCGTGTCTCAAGCCCAGTACTCCATGGTCTGTAACGAGAATGGCGGCATCAAAGACGATGTCTTCGTCTATCGGCTCGCTCCGGACGAGTTCCTCTTGTGCGTGAATGCCTCGAATCGCGAGAAGATTCTGTCGTGGCTACGTTCACAGCTTGCTCAGGACAAGACGGTTCGTCTCGAAGACCGGTCAGTCGAAATGTCCCAGATCGCCGTTCAAGGTCCCAAGTCTCGCGAGTTACTCATGAGTCTTGGGGGGGCGGTGCTTGAAGGACTCAAGCTCCATCATAGCTGTGAGGCTACGATCGGTGGCCTATCCTGCTTGCTGGCCCGAACCGGCTACACCGGTGAACTGGGTTATGAGATTTACATCGATGCAGACAAGGTCGGACGACTCTGGGACCTGCTCGTCGACAAGGGCCAGGCCTGGGGGATCAAGCCGGCAGGACTCGGCGCGAGGGATCTCCTCCGATTGGAGATGGGCTATCTGCTCTATGGCAACGACATGGGCGAAGACACGACGCCACTCGAAGCCAATGCGGACTGGACCGTCAGTTTCCAAAAAGGTGAATTTATCGGCAGCCAGACACTTCTGGCACAGAAACAGGCCGGAGTCCCTCGCCGATTCGTTGCCTTCGAGCTCATTGAGAAAGCCGTACCTCGCCACGGATTCAGAATCCTCGACCCCGCGACCTCCCAACCCATCGGCGACGTGACCAGTGGCAATCTCTCACCGCTCCTACAAAAGGGCATCGGGTTGGGCTATGTGCCTGTGCGCTTTGCGGAGCCCGGCACCTCCATCCTGATCGAAATCCGCAGCAAAAGTGTTCCCGCACACATCGTCAAGCCGCCGTTTTATAAGCGAAAAAAATCGTGAGGCGTGAAGCGTCAGGCGTTAGGCGAGAAGATTATCTTTCGTTCACGCTCCTGACGCCTTACCCCTCACGCCTTACGAAGTGATATGACCAAACATATCTACACAGGTATCGTCGTGAGTTTGAACGTCGACACCGTCACGCTGCCCAACGGCCTCACGGTTGACTTGGAAGTCGTGCGCCATCCTGGAGCAGCCGCAGTGGTGCCGCTGAAAGACGATGGCACGGTCATCTTGATCAGGCAGTTCCGCCATGCGGCAGGGGGGTTCATCTACGAGATCCCAGCGGGGAAACTTCATCCTGGCGAGGATCCCAGATCCTGCGCGGCACGGGAACTTGAGGAAGAAGTCGGATACCGAGTCGGCAGACTTGATCTCCTCTCCAGCATCTTCACCGCGCCTGGGTTCACGGACGAAGTCATCCATATCTACAAGGCGACCGGGTTGACGCTGGGGCGGCAACAGCTCGACCGCGATGAGGTTCTCGAAGTGATCGAGATGCCTCTCCTGG
>JANNXZ010000231.1:0-14467 GCA_031409835.1 Nitrospirota bacterium | reverse complement strand
TTCTTCTTCCAGCTCCCAGAGAAATCGAATGTTGATCGGCACTCCTTGCTCGATGGCGTATCGTGCGCCGAACAGGGCCGAGAGCGCTGGACCCTTGTCATCCGTCGCACCACGGCCGTGATAGAGCCCATTCTCGTTCTTGAAGGCAAAGGGCGCCTGCTTCCATTCCGGCTCCTGCGCCGGTTGCACATCCATATGGTTATAGATGGTCACGGTTGGATGGTGGGCTCCGGTCATTAAGCCGCCTGACACAATCGGATAACCGCCTGTCTCTACGATCTGGACCTCAGCCCCCAAGTCCGTGAGAACCTGCCGCGCAAAGTCCGCCATACGCAGGATGTCGGGGGCTTTGACCGGGTCCATACTGATCGAAGGAATCTCCACCATCTGGCCCAGCAGATCTTCAAACCGGAGACGGCTGTCTTTGATATAGCGTTCAAGGTGCGCACAATCGATCATGGGTAATTCTCCAGAAATTGTCGGCGGATTATAACGAGTTTGCAGAGGGGGCGGAAGGGACTTCTGCTGCGACCTTCTGTAAGATAGAACCGTGATACAGGCCAATGCATCTTGTGCGCGAACGTTGGTGAGTTTCCTCGCCGTCCTCTGGCTTGGCTGGTTTGTGGTCGGCTCTTCCTCCGCTTCAGCCGTGGAACCCATCACCATTGGCGAGATCATCGACGCGCCGAAGTCGTTTCATCTGAAGCAAGTCACGTTGCAAGGCACGGTTCGCAATGTGACCCCCCTCGATCCCTATAAGCTCCAGGCCGGCACGATGTGCTACGGCGCTTATTTGTTCTACCTGGAAGACGAGACATCCTCGATCAACGTGGCCGTCTACGGACGTTGCGGAATCCCGACTGTCAAAGACCCAGATGTTGAAGACGGACAACGGATTGAACTCGCTGCCACGATCCAGTCGCCGAGTCACGGGGGTTACTATTTGAGTTTTCAAGGGGTAAAGGTGGCGAGAGATAAAGAAGGCGTCATTCAAGCGGTGGCGGATCGAATTACTCCTCTCGCCGAATAAACGAGCACCCGAGCGATGACCGTTCAGCCTGATAAACCAACAGCAACAAGGATTGGCTGGATCGGCACCGGCGTCATGGGATTATCGATGTGTGGCCATCTGCTCACGGCCGGCTATCGCATGACCGTCCATAGCCGTACGCGGTCGAAGGCGCAACCCTTGCTCGATCGCGGCGCGCAATGGGCCGAGAGTCCGCGCGCTGCGGCGACTGAATCCGATGTCCTCTTTACAATGGTCGGATTTCCTCGGGACGTTCGTACCGTCTATTTCGGCGAAACTGGCGTCCTGGTCGGTGCGCGAGCTGGAACGGTGCTCGTCGATATGACAACGACGCAACCCTCATTAAGTCGTGAAATTGCAGCGGCTGCCTCAGCGAATGATCTATCGGCTATCGATGCGCCTGTATCCGGCGGTGACGTCGGCGCGAAGAATGCATCGCTCTCGATCATGATCGGTGGCAACACGACATCTGTGCAAGCTGTGATGCCGCTGTTCGAGCTATTGGGGAAATGGATCGTGCATCAGGGAGAGCCCGGCACTGGGCAACAGGCGAAACTCTGTAACCAGATCGTGATCGCCGGCACGATGGTCGGTGTCTGCGAGAGTCTGCTCTATGGTTACAAGGCGGGCCTCGATCTGAACCGCATGCTGGAATCCATCCGCGGAGGCGCAGCCGCCTGTTGGACCTTAGACAATCTGGCGCCGAAGATTCTACAACGCAACTTCGACCCAGGATTTTTTGTCGAGCATTTCATCAAGGACATGGGCATTGCACTGGAAGAAGCAAACCGTATGGGACTCGTGTTGCCCGGCCTCACGTTGGCACACCAGCTCTACCAGGCCGTCCAATCACTCGGGCATGGCCGCAGTGGAACCCATGCGCTGATGCTCGCGCTTGAAGACCTCTCCAAAGTCCACGTGAGTGCGTCACCGACTTAAATCCCATTCCTATAATGAGACAAGCACGGTTACGGCGAGAGTCGGCGGTAGTGTTTCAGGAGCAGTACCCCACCCCAAGCGAACGAGGCCAGCATCAGAAGAATGCCGAAGTTGTAGGCGAGATGAGCCAGGCGGTGGTCATACTCCAGCCAGCCCAACATGGTCAGGATATTGTTCCAGTCATGCCCGTCCGTTTCCTTTCCAGTCACCCCGCCAAGCAGCATGAGATCCATCGCCCGCGCATCGTCGATATAGGGGGCGATGTCCATGAAGCTTTCTGCCGTCCACCAAAGGGCCACAGAAGCGCCGAAGGGATCGCGCGTCTTGATGAGAAAGGTGCCCAGGCAGACGAGCGGCATCAGGATCTGGCCGAGACTCCCGCCCAGAATCGTCATGAAGCGCCCCAATGGGATAAAGAGAAGATGGCCGGCTTCGTGGAACGGCAGATTGATCAGATGGAGAAACGATTCCCCGGTGTAATTGGTTTCGAGCGGCGTGAACATGAAGGCTCTGCCCCACCAGAGCAGCACCAGAAACACTGCGACCCGGCCAGCGAACGTCAACGAATCTGTCGACGTATCCGAATCAACGAGCCACTCCTTGGCAACAGACACCCAGCGAGCGCGATCTCGCAGCACAGGCTGCCGCTGCAACGGAGCAAGCGGCCGATACTTCGCAAAGATGATCCCGCATTTCACGCACTCAGTCGCACCGTCAGGCTGATCAGCCTGACATTTTGGACAGAGGACCGCAGGAATAATAGTGGATGCCATGACACATGGTATGACCGAGCAGGTAATCGGACAAGATAATATCTGGATTGATCCGGTCGCTGAATGGAGTTGAGTTGCAGGCTGCTCAAACAGACTGTCAGCTAGGCCGCAGCGAGTGAAGTCCCGAGGCGTACCCGAAGAGGTAGGTTGAGGGTCTGAACGATGCGAGAACGACGCTGGCACGTCTGTTTCAGCAGCCTGCTAGGGGAAGGAGAAGGGAACCGGAGCAAAGGTGACCACAAACACAGCCAATGCAATCCATCCGACAATGATCCGCTCTCGGCCCAACGGAATGTGAATATCCCGCACCGGCGGGTGTCCGAAACCCCAGAGCCCTGCCATGAAGGCCCAGAGCCACCAGCCTGGCCAGCCCACGTATCCCAGCACAATGAGGATCGGCACCATGACAAATGCCATCGTGCGTTGGTGTTTGCCCCACAGGGCGTACGCGACATGTCCCCCGTCGAGTTGGCCGATGGGAATGAGATTCAACGACGTCACAAACAGGCCGAACCAGGCGGCGAACCCGATGGGGTGCAAGACGATGTCAGCCTGAGGAGGGATGGATCCGACGACCAGCCAGGCGATGAACTGCAAGAGCAACGGTTCGCCCAACTCCAATCCACGAGTCGCCGTCCGATCCACGACTGTTGACAGGTTCAGACCGATGATCAATGCCACCACCGCGGCGATGAAACCGGCGAGCGGACCGGCCACGCCGATGTCGAACAGCGCGCGCCGATTCATGATCGGCCCACGCAGGCGGATGATCGCTCCGAATGTGCCGATGAAATATGGAAGCCCTGGGATGAACAACGGCAACGACGCCGGTACCCCATGGATGCGGGAGAGCACATAGTGTCCGCATTCATGGGTCACTAGAATGAACAGCAGCGTGGCGGCGAAGGGAATCCCCTGCAAGAGTGCTTCAGGCTGTTCGAGCAACAAATTTACCGGTCCACGGATCGGCCCGTTATAGACTTGATAGGCCCCGGCCCACAATGTGGTAAAGATTGTCGCTTTGAAAAGGCTTACTGGCAGGATCCATTTTGAAAAGGGCGTTTCTTCGAATTCATCGTCCGGGGGGAGATGACTGAGATCCTCAGGCGGCCCCGTCACAACAGGCAGGTCTCCGCTGCGGATCGGGTGTTCATCGTTCCGCTGGTCCAAATTCATAGGATCTTCAATGATCTTCGGCGAAGGGATTATGGTCCAGTTCTTCGCGAACCGTCGTGGCTGGTCCGTGACCGGGCAACAACCGATATTCTGGCGGCAACCCAAGGACGTGAGTCCGGACCGACCGTAGATGTGTCTGATATAACGTACTGGGATTCGACCGGCCAATAGACCCAGAAAATAACGTATCGCCGACGAAACAGATGTGCTCTGACCCGGCATCCACTCGATAGCAGATCCCGCCAGGGGTATGGCCCGGCGTCGCAAGACAATGGACGCTGAGACGCCCAACCGAGATAGCCTGTCCGTCGTTCGGGGCAGTAAGACGATCCTCCGAGGGCTTCCAGTGTAGGAGGCTGACATCGTCAGCTCCCAGATAGACCGGAACTTGCCATCGCGCCAAGAGTGCTTGAATCCCCTCGGCGTGATCCGCATGCCCATGTGTCAGACAGATCCCGGTCAGCCGGAGTCGATGGGACTCGAGCCAGGCGATCATGGCCGGAGCGTTGTATGCGGTATCGACGATAAGCGCCTCACCGGAATCATGCACAATATAGCCGTTGACCGCATAGCCGTTGATGTCGCCCTGTATCGTTTCAATCCCCGGGATCGACGGTGTCGGTTGAGGAGCCCACTTCTCTAGGGCAATCTGTTCCAATGGACCGAGACGAAGACCTAACGTGGTCGCAAGGGCGTGTACTTCCGCCCGATCGCGCGGCTCATCGCCTCGTTCAAGTGCGGTGATATCGGCCCCCGGAAGGCCGGTGACGCGCGCCACATCTTCCACGGACCATGCCTGTCCCATGCGGGCCTTCTTGATGATGTCGCGGAAATCGTCTTCTAAGGGCATAAATAGGACTTTAGGGGATGATTGCGCCTCGCCCATCCATCTTAACTCAGGCCGCTAATGATGCGGCGATAGTCATCCTCGGGGTAGGCCCTGAGCGTCGTGGACCGCACATTGCCGAGCGATCCCAACTTGAGGCCAAAACTCGCCAGCTTGTCGTTGTTCGGCATCTCGACGATGAGCACCAGATCGTACGCACCCAGTGTCATGTAGAACGCCTTCACTTCGCCGCCCATATCCTTCGCGAGCTTCTTCACCGCAGCCAGCCGCTTCGGCGAATCCTTCACATTCTTAATTCCCTGATCCGTCCAATTGAGAAGCATAAGATACGTCACCATGACAGCCTCCTTCTCCTTCAAATCATTTCTCCGGCGCGAGCTTGATCTCATTCACTTCTCCGAATCCAGACAGCAGCTTCGGCAGGGCCTCGCCGGAGCCGACGGCGACAATCGTCAATCGCTCGGGGTTAAAATGTTTCTTGGACGCCGCCAAGATTTCCTCTTTCGTCAATGCGATCACGCGGGCACGCAATTGCTGGAGAAAGTCCTTGGGAAGCCCATCGTATTCCAGCGCGATCAATCGCCCCACAATTGCCGACGAACTGCCGAAAGAGAACACAAACGAGTTCACATAGGCTTCTTTCGCTTCTGCCAGCTCGCTGTCCGTCACTAACTCCGTCCGCATTCGCTCCATGTTCACGACAAACCGAGTGATGACCTCTTGCGTCGACGGTAGCTTCGTCTCTGCGCGCATCAGCCAGACACCCTGATCGTGCACCCCGGAGTTCAAGCGGCTGCCGACCGTGTAGGCCAAGCCCCGCTTGGTCCGTACATCGTTGAAGAGACGGCTGCGAAAGGAGCTGCCCCCAAAAATATCGTTCGCGATCGCCAAGGCGACATAGTCGGGATCCTGCTCTTTGATCGACAAATGACCGAGGCGGAGATGCGTCTGCGAGGTCTCCTTGTTCACGAACCGGACAACGGGCTTCGCCGTTGCGCTCTGAGGCACATCGGCAATCGTCAGCACCGGCACCTCGCCTTTTTTCCAATCGCCAAATACGTCGCGCAGTAGGGCCAGCATCGCGGATTTGTCGAAGTCGCCCGTCACTCCCAGCATCATGCTGTTGGGATGAATGGTCTTCCGGTGAAAGGCGATCAGATCGTCTCTGGTGATGCGGGTAATGGACCCGATGCTGCTTTCGCGCGCCGTCGGATGATCCTCTCCGTACAGGAGCTTGACGAACTCACGTCCGACGATCGCACCGGGGTTATCTTGTCTGCGGCGAATCCCTTCAATCGTCTGTAATTTAGCCAGTTCAACCCGCGCCGGCTCAAAGGCTGGCGCCCGAATGAGTCCGGCAAAAATCTGGAGCCCACGCTTTAAGTCCTTGCTGAGCACATCGAGCGATGCAGAACCGGATTGCCGTCCGATTGAGACACTGAGCCCCCCGGCGAACTGTTCAAGCTCCTCGTCCACTTGTTCGGCCGACAAACCGCCTCCGCCGCCGGTCCGCATGACGGAGCCAGTCAGCGAGGCCAGGCCGATCTTGTCTGCCGGATCGAGCCAACTACCCGTTCGTATGGTCGCGGTCATATTGACCAATGGCAACTCATGGTCCTCCAAGAGATAGACGACCATTCCGTTCTCGAACACCACACGATCCGGTTCGGGCGGGGTGAACTCCACCGTTTTAAACGTCATCTGCCTGGGATCGTTCAGCGCCACCTTGGCCGTACAAGCGCTGAGCGCCGGGAGCAGAATCGAGATGATCAACAGGCCGATGACCGATGTTCGGCGCCTAACCCCTAACCCCTTACCCCTTACGCCCTTCGTCACGTTCCTCATCGCACCACCTCGCGCTGCGGCGCCGTCGCAACCTTTTTTTCTCCGGCTTTCTTCACCAACGTCGCGACCGTTCGATTCGACTTCGTGAAATACGCAGCTGCTACACGCTGAATATCGGCAGGCGTGACGGCGGCAATCTTATCCCGGGCCTTTATCGCGTAGCGCCAGTCTCCCGCCATCGTCTGAAAGAGCGCCAATTGAGAAGCCAGGCCTCCGTTGGATCGAAGTGCCCGGACCAAATCGGCATCGAGATTATTCAGCACTTTCTCAAGCTCCTTGGCAGAAACCGGCTCCGTCTTGAGCCGTTCAATCTCGGCATAGATGGCGGCTTCGGCTTCCGCTGTCGTATGGGGCGCAAGCGGCGTGGCAGTGAGTACGAATAGGTTCGGAGCACGGACCCCCGGATGATTCGAATCGGAATTGACCGAGGCGGCGATCCGGTGCTCACGGACCAACTTCGCATAGAGCCGGGAGGTGAGTCCGTCGCTCAGCACCGCATCGATGACGTCGAAGACATAATCGTCGGGATGACCCAACGCCGGCTTGTGATACCCAATGATCAGCGACGGTTCGGCATCGAACTCCACCTCCACACGGCGCTCCCCTCGTTGAGGCGGCTCAACCGTGACGATCGAGGGCTGCGAAGGCGAGGCCGGTATCGTGCCAAACGTCTGCTCGATCAGCGCCATGACGTCCTTCGGGTTGATATCGCCCACGATGGCAATCGTCGCATTGCCTGGACCATAGTAGGTTTTGAAGAAGGCTTCGGTGGCGGCCGGCGTGAGCGATAGAATGTCCGACTCCCAGCCGATGGTCGGAATGCCATAGGGATGCGCGCGGAAGGCGGCTGACGTGAAGGTTTCGTACAACAGCCCGCTGGGGCTGTCGTCATTCCGCAACCGCCGCTCCTCCATGACGACTCCGCGCTCTTTGTAAAATTCTCGGAGTACCGGATGCGCCATGCGATCGGCTTCGAGCGCAGCCCACAATGGCAGACGGTTTGCCGGGAGGTTGATCATATAGCGAGTCAAGTCCTTGCCGGTCGCCGCATTGAGCCCGACCCCCCCGTGGCGTTGGTAGAGTAATGCCATCTCATTGCCCGCGACGAACTGTCCCGCCTGATCTTGTAGTTCGGTAAATCGTTTCTGCAGCCCTTCGATGGCTGCCCGATCCTCGGAACTGGCTGGTCTTTCCTGACTCTTCCGTGCAAGTTCCCGTTGCCGCTGCTCCAACTCGGTCCCCACTCGAAACCACTCTTCAAGAATAGGGCGTTCTTTCTCGTAATCCTTCGTCCCAACCGTCCTCGTGCCCTTGAAGGCCATATGTTCATAGAGATGCGCCAGGCCGGTTTGCCCCACCTGTTCGTTGACTCCCCCGACTCCGAAAGTCATGTTGAGGGAGACCACCGGCGTCTGATGCCGTTCGACCATGAGCACAGTGAGACCATTTGCCAGTTTCTGCTCCACCACACGATCCGCCAGCCCGAACGAGGACGCATGCGGCAGGTCGAGGCCAAGGCTGAGGTTCAGGCCAAGGATTACACAGAAAACCAGAACACGCCGACCATTTTTTTTACTGTCTTTACTCAACCGCAGCCTGTTTTTCATATGAATAGCTCCATGAGTTGTTCCGGTCGTTCGATGAACCAATCTGGCTTGCACGCGTCCATTTTGCTTCGATTCCCCATGCCGTACCCGACCGCACAGACACGAATCCCGGCATTGTGCCCGCCATTGATGTCGTTGGTGCTGTCCCCGACGAGCACGGCCTGTTCTTTCGGTACGTTCAATTGTTCCATCACATGTAGCAGCATGCCCGGCTCCGGCTTCAATCCAAACCCGTGATCGCCTCCGACGACGTACTGAAAATGATTCCCCCCCAGCCCTTGGAGAATCACGTTGGTGTACTCGATCGACTTGTTGGTGGCGACCGCCTTCCGCTTACCTGCGAAATGCGTGAGCATCTCTCCAATGCCGGGATAGAACGTCGTGCGATCGAGGCAATGGGCCAAGTACTGGCTCCTGAACACCTGCAACGCCTCGTCGAAGGTGATGCGACTGCTTTCGCCGATCGACAAGCGCAACAGTTGTTTCACCCCATCCCCGACAAACCCAAAGATTTCCTCGATTGGACGCTGCGGCAGCCCCAGCTCGGCCAACGTGAAGTTCACCGACGCGGCAATGTCCCATTTAGATTCGATGAGCGTCCCATCTAAATCGAAGATCAATAGCTCGACCGAGGTCTTCCCCATCATTCCTTTGCCTTTCGCAACTCTTCTTGTAATACCCCCAGACGGTCTTGCTTTGCCGGGTCAGTTTCCTTCATCCGGGCTTCGCGCACGAAATTCGCCATCCGCTTTTGCCCCACATGAGGGGGAAGCATCGGCTCGACAATCTTCCATCGATTCTTGACGGCTTTCACGCGAAACCGAACCTCTTCGGTCTCAGCCTCCTGGATGAACCCGGCGGTTTCCAGATACACCGAGCCTATGACCTGAAAGGTGACTGGAATCACGACTTCCAGGCTATCGACCACCTCCCATTGGCGATACTGCTCAGCCACGACAAAGCCTCGCGTCACGACGACATGCCCCCACGCCGGCTCCTCGCTCCAACTCGTGTAGGACGCGACCGTTTCTGACGACATAGCATCGAGCCGCGCTCCCTTATAATCGAGCGCCAGATATCGTTTCACCACATCCGCCGGTGAATGCTTGATGGATGCCGTCTGCGCCGATGCGATACTCGCAACGAACAGCCATCCTATCAGGACGACGAACGCGGCCACCCAATTCAGCGTGCGGTTGCTCATGACACAATCCGGTGGAGTTTCATGGCATTCGTGCCGCCTAACTGACCTGTCACGGCCCCGGACAGAAGCACAACACAGTCTCCCACTCCAGCCAACGTCTCCTCCACCAGTCGATGCTCTACCGCATGAACGCGACCGTCAGGATCCTGGACTCTGGCCATCAGCCGAGGAAGCACGCCCCAGTAGAGCGCCATCCTCCGCCGCACAGAATCATGCGGGGTGAAGGCGACAATGGGGGCAACCGGTCGCTGTTTTGAAAGCAGCCTGGCCGTCGTACCAGACTCGCTGAATGTGGCGATCGCGACCGCCTGCGTCGCTGCTGCCGCGGAAGCAGCAGCCGCACACATCGCTTCAGGAATCGAGTGATCTCCACGGCCGGCCGTGCGTTCGGCTGAACCACTGTTCATGAGCGCCGTTTCACTCTCTGCCGCACGAACAATACGATCCATGACCTGTACCGACTCAACCGGGTACTGCCCGCGGGCGGTTTCCGCCGAGAGCATGACTGCATCGGTGCCGTCGAAAATCGCGTTGGCGACGTCGGAAGCTTCCGCCCTGGTCGGGCTTGGATGCTGCGTCATCGACTCGAGCATTTGCGTGGCCGTAATGACCAGCCGGCGACGCTGGTTCGCCTTCGCAATGATCCGCTTTTGCAGTATAGGCACGACTTCCGGTCCCATCTCCACACCAAGGTCTCCGCGCGCAATCATGACCCCGTCTGCTTCCTCCAACAACGAGTCTAACGAAGCGATGGCTTCAGCCCGTTCGATCTTCGCAATAATCGGCTGGTCTCCCCCGCACTCCGCCACTAGACGCCGGGCCGCTCGCACGTCTTCAGGCCCTCGTACAAACGAGAGTGCCATATAATCCACTCCTTCTGCGACGCCAAAACGAATATCCTTCCGATCCTTGTCCGTGAGCGTGGGAGCACTGATCGTGGTGCCGGGCAGATTGATCCCCTTGTGGGACATGATCCGCCCACCGGTCTTAACCCTGCATTCGACCAGGCCCCCGCTCACCACGGTCACGAGCAATTCGATCAGCCCGTCGTCGATCAAGATTCTGGCCCCTGGTCGCACGTCTCGAACCAGCTGCGGATAGGTCACCGGGATCTCCACGAGATTCGAAGGGGCTATAGTCTGGCTGCCAATCTGGCCGCCCGACCGGAGCATGCCTCCGATGAGCCTGATCTGTTGTTCTGCCATCACCTTGACTCCTGCCCCTTCGAGAGCGCCTACACGGATTCGAGGCCCTTGTAAATCTTGAATGATCGCAACCGGGCGATGCAGTCGTTCTGCCATAGCGCGAATCGAGGCAATCGCCGCACGGTGCGAGTCATGTGTGCCATGAGAGAAGTTCAGACGGGCCACATCCATCCCACCGTGGATCAGCCGTTCGAGTATTGACGGTTCGGCGCTGGCCGGACCGATCGTGCACACAATTTTGGCTTTTCGCATGAGGGAGGGATCACCGGTGAACAGGCTGTGGACCTGCACATTATCACAGGGGCTCGTGCGCGTGATGACTATTGTGTGCACGCATTCTAGCAAACGGGTCCCGGCGCCGCAAAGGATCTCTGCCATCCGGCTGATCCTCGCCGCATTGACCTCTGTCAAAATCACATGCTACGGTCTTTGCTGAATGTCGTACCAAGGAGCCTGACGAAGGTCTCGATTGCAATGCGTCGACAAAGGACCATCGGCATCCTGATCCTCTGGGGCCTCCTTGCCTCGCTCCCCCTTGAGATTCAGACGGATCGCCCGTCCGTCACCTGGCTCGCTGATCAGGCGGAAGCATCGGAATTAGCCGCTCCTGCAACGACCACAGCTCAACCATCGACTGCTCCTCTCATTCGGCATGAACAAGCCGCGCCTCAGAAGGCGTATGACCTATTGGCACGACTCCAAACCCGGTATGGCGAACCCTTGCCGGGCTATGTCGGAGGGCGTGGATTTCAGAATCGTGAGCGTCGTCTTCCCCCGGGCCGCTATCGCGAGTACGATGTAAATCCTAGAATGCGTGGTCGCTCGCGGGACGCGGAACGGATCGTCATCGAGCAAGACACCGGCAGGGCCTACTATACCGGCAACCATTACCGAACGTTCACTCCATTGAATGAGACACCATGACCCCTAAACACATACAGACATTGACCGCCTATCTCCAATCGACGAAGGCCCCCTGGACCACATTGCTGATGGTCGCAGCCGGGCAACGCGCTGAATCGCTGGTGCATCCACCGAACGAGTTTACGTTGAAAGTCATTCAGGGCGCCAAGTGTCGGACCACCGCCGGCCTGTTGACCGAATGTGCCCGCGCCCTGGGTTTTCCCGACTACTTCGGCCACACCTGGGACGCCTTGGAGGAATGTCTGACCGATCTGGAATGGCTGCCAGCCAAGGGCTATATCTTATTGTTCACAAATGCGGCCCACGTGTTGCCCACCGACGAAACAGAATATGAAACCTTTCTTGAGATCTTGCGCGATGCAGGAGAGGCTTGGGGGAATGGACAGGCGGGGATGGGCGTGCGACGAGCCACGCCCTTTCACGCACTGTTCGCTGTTTCGGAACAAGAGAAAGCCAAGCGGGTCCACTGGGGGATGAAAGAAATCACTGGGGAATCGACACGGAAGCCTGGATTACGGCGTCGGGCTCCCTCAACACGGGCCTAACCCGCAGAAGGGAAAAGGGGGAGGCTCCCATCCCGGCAGATCGATAGGATGCTGTGTGAGTCCTACGGACGCATCTTCTTGGTCACATTCAGCAAGCCTGTCCATCGGAAGAGCGCGGAAGACAATCCGGTCGCGACTCCAAAGCGTGGGGCGGTGTGAATCAATGCCTGCCAGTGAGCTTTGACGTCGTGGCGATGAACGACGCAAATCCCATGCGTTTCTCGCGCATCATCGAGAGGGGCCTTCTCTCCCGCCAGCTCGGGTTTCCCTTCTTGCCGGCACCACGAACAGATAATCTTCATCGTCGATCCCTTACTCGCTGTCTAGAGAGGCGAATACTACTCGCCTAACGAGGCAAGAGTCGAGCCGCACTCGATCGGTGCCATGCATTAGGACATTTACAATGGATTACGAAAAATCCCTATCTTGCGGCCACACAATCTATAGCAAAAAATGTTGCGGCGCGTATATCTTTTGGCACATTTGCGCCACATGAACCTCCTCATTCTTGACCGAGGCTCGACTGCATGGTACTGTGCGCCCCCATTATGAAAACCACTCGTTCCGCCAAGCTATTTTCTGATGCCCAAGAATTGATTCCCGGGGGCGTAAATAGTCCAGTGCGCGCCTTTCGCTCTGTCGGAGGCCAGCCGCGGTTTATCAAGCGTGCCAAAGGCGCCCGCCTCTACGATGTCGATGGAAACTCGTACCTCGATTATGTCCTGTCGTGGGGTCCGATGATTTTGGGTCATGCCGCCCCATCGGTCATCAGCACGATCAAAAAAGCTGCCGCAAACGGCACCAGTTACGGCGCGCCAACCGAGCTGGAAGTCACGCTCGCCCGCATAATCCACGACGCCTTCCCGTCGATGGAAAAGGTGCGACTCGTCAGCTCCGGCACCGAGGCGGTCATGAGTGCCATTCGCGTGGCCCGGGGATTTACGAAGCGAGACAATATTCTCAAGTTTGAAGGCTGCTATCACGGCCACAGCGATTATTTGCTCGCAAAGGCTGGATCGGGTTTGGCCACGTTGGGGATTCCAGATTCGCTTGGAGTTCCGGCTGACTTTGCAAAGCATACATTGACCGCCCCGTACAACGACATCCAGGCGGTGCAACAGATCGTCAAAGAACAGCGGGACACGTTGGCCTGCATTATTCTAGAGCCGATCGCCGCAAACATGGGCGTCGTGCCTCCGGCGCCGAGGTTCCTCGCAGCGCTTCGTCGACTCACCGAAGAACACGGCATCCTCTTGATTTTCGACGAGGTGATCTCCGGCTTTCGCGTCACCTACGGGGGAGCCCAAACGCTCTACGGCATCACTCCAGATCTGACGGTGCTAGGAAAAATTATCGGCGGAGGATTACCGGTCGGCGCCTACGGAGGGCGGAAAGACATCATGGATCTGATCGCGCCGTTGGGGCCGGTCTATCAGGCAGGGACGTTGTCAGGCAATCCGTTAGCCGTGTCCGCCGGCATTGCCACGCTCAAACAGCTCAAGGCCCGCGGGGTCTACAAACAGCTGGAAGAGAAGTCGGCCGCCTTGGCCAAAGGGATTGGAGAGGCCGCGAAAAAAGCAGGTGTGCCGCTCACGCAAACCAGAGTCGGCTCGATACTTGGAGCCTTCTTTACATCAAACCCTGTGGTGGATTGGGATACGGCAAAACTGTCAGACACGAAGCGATACGGGCAGTTCTTTCATGCAATGCTGGAACAGGGGGTGTACCTGGCCCCCTCTCAATTCGAAGCTGCCTTCCTCTCGACCGCTCATTCAACCCGCGACATCGACTACACAATCAAAGCCGCGCATTCTGCATTCAAGAAGCTCTAACCGCGTCGCTCGTATCTCGTTCGATGTAGCTCTGAATCGTTTCAGATACAGCCTATGATCCCAGCAGGATGCTCAAAACGAGTTCATTGCTAGGCCGCAACGAACGAGAACCCGAGGCGTAGCATTTATTGGAAGCTGTTCAAAACGACCGTTCAGCGAGGCCGCAGCGAGTGAAGACCGGAGGCGTACCCTCTGGGGCGCACGGTGCGACGAATAAGGAGCACCAAGTTTGTGCGCGCCGCCGAGTGGTGAGGCGGCCGGGTCCCCGTTGAGGATCTGAACGATGCGAGAACAAAGCTGGCGGTTGTTTTCAACAGCTTCCTATTCGTCGTCCTCGTCTTCCGCGTCAAGCACCTCCTGCCGTTTCTGCTCTTCCATGGCGTTATGCAGAAGCATTCGGACAAACATCGAATAGAGCGAGCCTTTTTCCAGCGTCCCGCCTGGAGGAATGGCGATCTTGCCTTCCTTGATCATGCGATCCATCCAAACCTTCTGATCCGGCGCGATCAAGATCGGGATCTCGATCAGCCCCACACGTCC
>JANNXZ010000230.1:0-1654 GCA_031409835.1 Nitrospirota bacterium | reverse complement strand
CGAAGAGTTCTATTTTAAATTAGCCGGGGTGAAAGACCATCGAGAGACGGCGACGAATCAGGTCAAAGTCGGCGATGTCGCGTTCTGGGGAGCCGGGCAGGTTCTCGCAATTTTCTTTGGACGCACACCGATGAGCATGGGCCAGGATCCGGTTCCGGCCGATCGTGTCAATGTGATCGGCCGTATTCTGGGGGATGCCTCGGTGCTGCGGCGTGTGATGGACTCGCAAACCATTCGGATTGACCGGATCTAACCATGCGGCTATCGAAAGAACGAATTCGCCACATCTCGGAATCGCTCGCCACTCGGCTGCAGCAGGAGGGCCAAGTGGCGATCATCGGAGATCGCAAGGCGTTCGTCGAGCAGATCGATCATGCCATTCTTGAGGAGTTGTCGGTCGAAGACCGCCTCAACGCTGAAGTACGGCAGCTGTTGAAGACATACGAGCAAGACATCGAGCGAGGGCAGGTGGACTACCAGCGGATGTTCACGATGGTGAAGACCAAGCTGGCACGAGAGCGGGGCATTATCTTGTGATGGGTGATCAGTGATCGGTGATGAGGTAGGGTAGCAGAGAATTTCGAAGCACTCAGTACTCATCACTCGTCACGCATCACCCATCACTCAGGGATCAGACATGTTGAGCGAAGATAAAATCAGCCACCTCTCTCACATCATTCTTCAGGCGGTCAAGAAAAGCCCGCTGGTGACGGTACAGGCCGATGAGGGGCGTGTGTTGAAAGAAATCAAGCGGGTGCTCGCATCCGAGTTGGCTCAAGAAGAAGACATCGATCGAAAGGTCAAAGCGAAGCTGGCCACCTATTCGCGCGGGATCGTCGAGGGCAGTGCGGAGTGGGACGTGTTGTATCGGAAAGCGTTCGAGGAAGAGACGCGAAAACATGCGAAGGCGTGAGGCGCCGATGGAACGTGATGGTGCGATGAAATACCTGCCCATGCTCGGAGCGATCCTCTTGCTCATCGGGACCGTCGCCTGTTCCATGAAGAGCAAGCCAAAACCGTGGGTTCCGCTGGCGCTCGAATCCGGAGTAACGCCGCAAGCGCTGACGCAGACTGAACAGGGGACGCAGGCCTATCAAGCGAAGCAGTTCGACGACGCGAAGAATTATTTTTCCCAAGCAGTGGCCGAGGTTCCTCAATCGGGGCCTGCGCACTATAACTATGCCTTGGCCTTGCATGCCTTGGGCGACCAAGAACAAGCGCGCAAACAGTTCATGGAAGCGGCCAACCTGGCTCCGGGAGACAAAGTGATCTGGGATTCGCCCGCACTTCGTCCCTATGGCAACGTGGAGTCGCCGAAAGGGAAACTCATTATTCCACCTGGGGCCGGCAGGCAGGGCCTGGGTGGTGGGACTGGTGGGCCGAGATAGGCTAACATCGTGAGGCGTGAAAGGTGAAACGTGAAACGTACGAATCCGGAAACGAACGACGCTTCACGGCTTTCGAGCTGGCCGCATGAACAAAGGAGTTAGTAATGGCAAAGGAACTTACAGTCGGTGATAAGGCTCCCGGTCTGTCGCTTCCCGATCAATCGGGAGAACCGGTCAGCCTGAAAGATTTTACGGGCAAGCAGGTGGTTCTCTATTTTTATCCCAAAGACGATACCCCCGGCTGTACGACGGAGTCGTGCGACTTT
>JANNXZ010000229.1:0-4064 GCA_031409835.1 Nitrospirota bacterium | reverse complement strand
GTCGCCAATGCTGCCGTTTGGATCGTTGCACCTCGCAGCCTATACCCATATGGCCTTGATCGGGTTTATCTTGCAGACGGTCTTGGGGGGCTTATCCTATGGCGTTCCTGAGATACTGGCGACCAGCCGAATCGCGAGCCGGAAAAAACAGGGGCCCTATCGAGATCAACTCGCAGCCATCATGGACCGGTGGCGAGCCGTTCAGCTGATTGGATTGAGCTTCGGGACAATGGGATTCGGCGTACTTGCTGCGATGACCTGGAATGTTCCACTCAGTTCGCTCTCCATTCAGATCGCGACCTGGGTCACCGTCGGCCTGCTCCTTGGCAGCTTGACCATCTTTACTGCCAAACTCGCCTGGGCTTTGGGAGTTCGGCCTCCAGAATAACCATCTGTGCCTCCACTCTCTCATGGAAGAAACCCTGACATTTGCTGATTGCCATGGTCACGGCATTGCCGCAATCCTGAGCACGCCTGACGGACCAACCAAGCGTCTCGCCGTGCTGTGCCATGGATTTCTCTCCGGCAAGAACAGCACAACCAACAAGACCTTGACCAGGCTCCTCAATGCACAGGGCATCGCGACTTTTCGGTTCGACTTTTTCGGCCAAGGAGACAGTGACGGACCGTTCGAAGCAATCACGACAACCCTGGCCGTGCAGCAAGCCCACGCCGCACTGGACCTGGTGGCCGCCAGGGGCTATGACCAAATCGGGCTCGTCGGCTCAAGCTTTGGAGGGCTCGTCGCCATCCTCACAGCAGCCCAGCGTTGCGATATCATCTGTTTAGCCCTCAAATGTCCTGTGGTCGATTTTGCGGAAGAACTTCGCTTAACGTTCGGACAAGCAGAGTTGGTACGCTGGCAAGCCACGGGCACGATTCAGAACATTATGGGAGGGCCGGATCGGGTCCGTTTGCAGTATGCCTTTTACGAAGACTGCCTCGGACAGATTGCCTATGGGCCGGCTGAACGAATCACCATACCCACCCTGATTGTCCAGGGTGAACGGGATGAATGCGTCCCCCTCCATCAAAGCAAGCGATTGCATGACGCGCTGAGAGGTCCGAAGAGGTTAGATCTCCTGCCGGGCGCCGATCATCAATTCACTCACGGGGAAGATTTTCACCAGATGACCACGTCGATCAGCGATTGGGTCTTTACCCATCTCACAGCAAAAACCTAGCATCCTGCTCCCCTTCTCCTCCTCTCATGATTCGGATCAGCGGCGGGTTGCCTACGTGAAAATTGATATTTTCTGGCGCAACAGGCACCTCCGAGACACAATGCAGAGGAATCACAGACAACTGAGTCCTATAG
The DNA here is from genome assembly GCA_031409835.1 of Nitrospirota bacterium. Taxonomy (GTDB): domain Bacteria; phylum Nitrospirota; class Nitrospiria; order Nitrospirales; family Nitrospiraceae; genus Palsa-1315. Next base: position 2,746 of record JANNXZ010000229.1, on the reverse strand, counting down.
AACTTGCCACGAATGATCCCCGAGACAGACATCGTAATGCCCCGGTTCCAGGTTGTCGTCCTTGCGGCAATACTCTTCCAGAGCCTGCATCCTATAGCGATACCCACGATCGTCTCAGCGGAGGAACAAGAGCCGCCCTCTCGTCATAGCTTGATTCACCGTTCAGCAGCTGAATCTGCCACTCTGCCTGCCACGGCTCATGGAACCATACTTCGGCCATCCAGCGCTGAGTCCACTCACATCGCGAGCCCAATTGAACCGCACAAGCCCTCGGTATCGGTATCACCAGTACCTATACCAGCACCGCATCATCGGACATTGACCAAGCGTCCGGCCATTGCCACGATAACCGCTCCTGCGACTTCATCCCAAACTCCCCCTGCAGCCTCGGTATCGGGCATCGCAGCCTGGCAGGTCACGCAGACGACAGCTGATACCGGCAAGAGCACAACCCCCACAGCAACGGCACCCATCACCAAGTCGGCGGCGGCACCTCTTCCTGGAATGACTTCGAGTAGCTCTGTTGCAACAGCTCCGCTCGCAAGCGCGGCCGGCAATCATCCTGTAGCTTCAGCGGGAAGCAGCTCAGCTCCCACCTCTACTGGTTCACGATCAGCGCTGAACTTGCTTCGGAATTCTTCGATCGCAAGATTGTTGCAACCCTCAACTCCTCCATCAACACCCCCCTCTCCCAGCCCATCAACAGGAACCGTGACACTCACATGGACGACGAATAGGGAGCCTGATCTGGCCGGGTACAAGATCTACCTCGGCACGGCTTCAGGCACATACGATTCCCCGGGGTCACCCTTCCTAGTAGGAAACATCCGGAGCTACATCGTCTCTAATCTTCCGAAGGGCCAGACCTATTTTCTCGCCATTTCCGCCTACGATAGCGCTGGAAACGAAAGCGAGCTTTCCGCCGAAGTCAGCAAGAGCCTCTACTAACGACCGCTGAAAAGGGGGGCAGGGGAGCGGCCAGGCGCCCTTCTTGCTCGCAGAACGCGCACGATGAAACTGTGCTCGTTCGATGCGCGCAGTAAAGGGCAGCCTTGGCCACTCCCCTTAAAGAGAGGTTATAAGAAATCTGGCGGCCCTCCCTGCGGCCTCGCTGGAAGACAGTTTGAGCCACCGCTCTCATGAGAAAAACTGCAGGATTCATCATGCTAGAGATTCCCGGCAGGCTGATCAAAACGGTCATCCAACGCGGCCGCAGGCGAGAGAAAACCGGAGGCATAGCCTCTCGGCTACGTTGAGTATTTTGTCGAGACGAGAACAAAGTTGGGGGCCTTTTTCAGCATCCTTCTCAATAGATAACCCCTCCTGCCACCCAATGTCGATCATCCGGCACATCGATAATCAAACGTGTCAGATTCATCTGAGCTAGCTGGGCGCCGATTTCATCTTCCGTAAATGCTGCGAGCAGCGAGTTGTAGAAGTCTCTCCTAAGAATGTCCGGAGCATCGGAGGCATACCGATCGACGATGGTCTGCGCCTCTTGCGGCGAATCCGGCCTGAGCAGATCCATCACGAGCACGGGGGAACCGGGCTTTACGGCCAATCGTAGCTTGTGCCAAAACCGCAGTGGGTTCGGCACATGATGCAGCAAGCTATTGGAAATGGCTGCATCGGCGACATTTGTGCCGGCGAGATCCTGAAATCGTTCACAACGGAAAGTAATACGATCGGACAACCCGGCTTTCTGCACAGCCTCTTCAGCCAACCGTACCATCGGTTCCGACGCATCGACGCCGGTGATGCGACAAGCGGGATAGGCCTGAGCGAATCGGATAGGAATATCGCCAGGACCACAGCCCAGATCGAGCACCTGCCCATCGGAAAAATCTGGAAAGTATTCGCGGAAACGATCGACGAATCCTTGATTTTCCTTTTCGAAATCTGCCCGAGCATAGACGAGCGCCTGCGCTGGATCGTCCATCAGCTCTGGTTCAAGTGTACGGTTCATCGATCTTTAGCTTTCAGCCGTCAGCATTCAGCTTTCAGCGTACAGAATTGACTCCCCTGCCCTCAGCTGATCGCTGATGGCTGACAGCTGATAGCTAGTCCTTCTTTTCAAGAACCACTTCGTCTCCTGGACGTACTACGCCCTCTTGCAGCACTTTCGCGTAGAGCCGACTCCATCCTGGGTTCACTTTCTGAGACACGCGCTTGTAGTCTCTGTCCCGGAACCACTGGGCATTCTTGTCGCAGGGACTTGTATAACTCACGATCTCTATCTGCACCTCTGGCCCGACCTGGAGCCGGTCTCCTGGTTTCAGTTTCTCCCATTCAAGCCCGGCAAGCGTCAGGTTCTCTCCGGATGAACCGGCCTCGATCGAATGGCCCTCGTCCTGCAACCGCTCGATCAACTCTTGCGAATACAAACAGACCGCACGATCGGGGCCTCCATGCACTTTGAGATTCTGCTGCCGGTCGCCCTGGACTCCGGTTTTGGCAATCACGGCCTCCAACACCGGACGTTTCGGCACACCTCCGTCTGACACATTAATCTGGCACACATGGGGATAGGGTGGCCGTCCATTCTCAGTCATCAACTCACTCCTTCGCAGGATTCCGCCACTAGCAACTCCAACGCCACCCAGCCCTCTTGTTCACGCCGTTGAGACAACAGGGCGCCGACCTTGGCAAACGCCTCGATAATTTCATGTTCTTGATCGAGCAGAATGCCGGACAGCAAGAGCCGCGCACCGTGGCTCACGTACTGCGCCAATGCATCGCACAACAG
>JANNXZ010000228.1:0-2268 GCA_031409835.1 Nitrospirota bacterium | reverse complement strand
CCATTGGCGGTAAATAATCGTTGCTCCACAATCTTGCGGAGCAAGACTAACGCATCGTCGTACAGCTCCTTGGCCTTGGGGCCCACAACAGGATCTTCAAAAATGGTCGGGTAGCGTCCGCGCAATTCCCACGTGTGGAAGAACGGCGACCAATCGATAAAAGGAATCAGCTGATCCAACGGCTGCTGCCGCAATGCCTTTACTCCCGTAAACGCCGGGATGGGAGTATCGACCTCAGCCCAGTTCGATTGGAATCGATTGGCTCGCGCCCGCTCTAACGTCCAAAGAGTTTTCGCTCCCTTGTCCTGATGAATCTGGCGTATCTGATCGTAGTCGGCGCGAACCTTCGTAGCAAAGTCAGCCCGCAAGTCGGCATTGACCAAACTGCCCACGACGCCCACCGCTCTGGAGGCATCCAGCACATGCACCACGGAATGCTTATAGGAGGGAGCAATCTTGACGGCCGTATGCGCTTTGCTTGTGGTGGCGCCACCGATGAGTAACGGCAGATCAAAGCCCTCGCGCGTCAGCTCGCGCGCGACATGCGCCATTTCGTCCAGCGATGGAGTAATCAGTCCGCTCAACCCGATGATCGCGACTCCATGTTCGCGTGCCGCCGCCAAGATTTTCTCACAGGGCACCATCACCCCAAGATCGATCACTTCGTAGTTATTACATCCCAGGACTACCCCGACGATGTTCTTCCCGATGTCATGCACGTCGCCCTTGACCGTAGCGAGCAGGATCTTTCCGTTCGAGCTTGAAGCCCCTGACTTGAGCTTTTCTGCCTCCATGAACGGCATGAGGTAGGCCACGGCTTTCTTCATGACCCGGGCGCTCTTGACCACTTGAGGCAAAAACATCTTGCCGGACCCGAACAGGTCCCCCACGATGTTCATCCCGGCCATCAGTGGTCCCTCGATCACATGCAACGGCTTGGCAAACTTCAGTCGAGCTTCCTCGATGTCTTGCTCGATATAGTCCGTCACGCCTTTCACCAGCGCATGGGAGAGGCGTTCCTCGACCGTACCCGAGCGCCACTCATCGTCCTTCACCGCTACTTTGCCCTGTTGTTTGACGGTCTCAGCAAACGTCACCAACCGTTCCGTCGCATCCGGTCGACGGTTCAGCAGCACATCTTCGACCAGTTCCAGGAGGTCCTTGGGAATCTCCTCATACACCGCCAACTGCCCGGCATTCACGATTCCCATGTCCAAACCGGCCTTGATGGCGTGATAGAGGAACGCGGCATGCATCGCCTCGCGCACGCGGTTGTTGCCTCGAAACGAGAAGGAAATATTGCTGACGCCGCCGCTCACTTTCGCCAGCGGAAGATGCTGCTTGATCCAACGCGTGGCGTCGAGGAAGTTCACGGCATAGTTATTATGTTCCTCAATGCCGGTCGCCACTGTGAGGATATTCGGGTCGAAGATGATGTCCTGGGCCGGAAAACCGATGCGCTCCGTGAGGAGGCGATAGGCCCGCTCACAGACCTCGATCTTGCGTTCATAGGTGTCGGCCTGGCCGCGCTCATCGAACGCCATCACCACCACGGCAGCCCCATAGCGATGAACTAATTTGGCCTGCTGAAGAAACTTCGCTTCGCCTTCTTTCAGACTAATGCTATTCACGACGGGTTTGCCCTGGATGTTCTTCAGCCCCGTCTCAAGAATGTCCCACTTCGAACTATCCACCATGATGGGGACGCGAGTGATATCCGGTTCCGATGCCACCAATCGTAAGAACTTCTCCATGGCAGCCTGGGAGTCGAGCATGCCTTCGTCCATATTGATGTCGATGATCTGGGCGCCCCCCGCTACTTGTTGTCGCGCCACCGAGAGCGCGGCTTCATAATCGCCTGCCAGAATCAGTTTGGAAAAAGCCGGTGAGCCCGTGACGTTGGTCCGTTCACCGATGTTCACAAAGTTCGATTCCGGCCGAATCGTGACCGCCTCCAGCCCGCTCAACCTGGTATGGGGCTCGATGGATGAAATGACGCGTGGAGAAAGACCTCGCACGGCCTCGGCAATCGACTTGATGTGTCCTGGTGTCGTCCCACAACAGCCACCGACGATATTCAGCCAGCCATTCTGTGCCCATTCTTTCAATTGAGGCGCCAGGCTATCGGGTGTCTCTGGAAATCCCGTCGGCAGCAACGGATTGGGCAGGCCTGCATTCGGATGGCTACTCACATAAATCGGGACCAGCCGCGAAAGTTCTTCAATCAATGGACGCATTTCCTTGGGACCTAACGCGCAGTTGATACCG
>JANNXZ010000227.1:0-6514 GCA_031409835.1 Nitrospirota bacterium | reverse complement strand
TGAGGCATTTCAAGCCGATCTCGGCATCGAGATGGTGCTCCGGCTCTTTTGTCGATCGGGGCTCCAGGCTCTATTTGAGCAGGTGCGCGAATGCAAAGATGAATTGCCCGGTGAAGCCAGGCAGATGCTGGCGGTCGAGCCGGCTTATCTGAATGCCATCGACCCAGTTATTGAATTTCTCCAAGGACGCAACCCTTCATTAGCCTTACTCCTCGCCCGTCCAGGATTTCTTCCCCAAGGCCCTCGGTTTGCCGGTCAGAGAGAACACACGGCCTCATTCCGTGCCTTATCGGAACAGGATCGCGCCAAACGGTTCGCTACCTTGTATCTTGAGGATCTAGCCGATCTGACCCAAGCGACCGTCTCTCCCCATTTTGCCCTGAGCCGTTATGCCGAACACATCGCTCGAGCCGCGTCGTCCTTTACGACCATCATCGACGCGGTAGCCGTTCCACCGACGCTGACGGATCGCTTCATGCTCGAATCCATGTGGGAACATCTCGAACGCCTCAATCCTTCGCTTGTCTGTCTGACCGTTCCTTTTCCCGGGAACCTCTATGGCGCATTTCGTATGGCCCACTCAATCAAGAGCCAACAACCGGACATCGTCATTGCCCTTGGTGGCGGGTATGCCAACACGGAGCTTCGCCGTCTGTCGGACCCCCGCGTATTCGACTACATCGATTACGTCACCCTCGACGACGGGGAACGGCCGCTGCTTTCGTTGATCGAACATCTAGCGGGAACCAGACCGCGCACACAACTCTGCCGGACGTTCTATCGCGACAAGGATCGAGTGGTCTTTGCGAACGATACATCCGATCGGGAGTTCAGCATGGATGAGGTCGGTTGTCCGACCTATAGCGGCCTGACATTGGATCGCTATCTCACGATCTTGGATAGCACGAATCCAATGCATCGCCTCTGGTCGGAAGGCCATTGGAACAAACTCACGGTCGCCCACGGCTGTTACTGGAAGCAATGCACATTCTGCGACGTTGGGCTCAACTACATCAGCCGTTATGAAATGACACCGACCGATCGGCTGATCCAACAGATCGAACAACTGATTGCCGAGACAGGCTGCCGAGGATTCCACTTTGTCGATGAGGCTGCCCCTCCCGCTGCCTTAAAATCGCTCGCCTTGGCGCTGCTGGAACGCGGTATCACTATTTCATGGTGGGGAAATATCCGCTTTGAAGAAGCCTTCTCGCCGGACCTCTGCCGCCTCCTGGCAGCCTCGGGCTGCATCGCCGTAACGGCAGGGCTTGAAGCGGCCTCGGATCGTCTGCTGGAGAAAATCAAGAAAGGGATTACCGTCGACCAAACTGCGCTCGTAGCAGCGGCCTTTAAAGACGCAGGCATTCTGATTCATGCCTATCTCATGTACGGCTGTCCTTCTGAGACTGTGCAAGAAACGGTGGACTCTCTTGAGCGGGTGCGGCAATTGTTTGCGGCAGATTTGATTCAATCCGCCTTCTGGCATCGCTTCACCGCCACAGCCCATAGCCCGATTGGGCTCAAACCAGCTGCCCATGGATTGCGCATCCTCGGTCCTGAGTTTCAGGGCTTCGCGGAGAATGACTTTCTACATGAAGATCAGCGTGGCAAGACACCGGAATGGCTAGGCGAAGGTTTACGGCGGTCGATACTGAATTATATCGAAGGGAACGGGCTCACACTTGACGTCCGACAGTGGTTCGACCATACCGTGCCAAAACCACGTGTCTCCTCCACATGGGTACGCCAACTTCTCAAGAAAAGAATTGTTGAAGATGACCCACGGGCAGAACGGCGATTCGTCTGGTTAGGCGGACAACCAGTCTGTGAATCTGTCGGAAGAAGAACGCGACTCATTCTGCCGGGGCGTACCAGCGATCACGCCGTCACCGTCTCTCATCAACAGGCCCAGTGGCTTGACGATCTGATTCGGCAATCCACACCACAAAATACACCTTCGAGCCCTTACCCTCTACTCAGGGAAACGAAAACCGCATTTCCAGGCACCATCAAGGAGTGTGAAATCTTCCTCGGTACGACCTCCTGGAAAAATGTTCGCGCCGCAGGCCTGCTGCTCGTATAGAACTGGCAGCGTGTTGGTTCTACTGCGACCGTCGAACGAGGCTACATATGATCCCTCCAAGCTTGCTCGTTCTCTCTTCAGGGATGGGAGCTGATTGATCTTCCACTGCGCGCGGCTTTCTCACCCGCCCACCCACTGGCACGCCGAGGCGTGCCATTAGCCCGAGCGAGGGGAGTCCGCGACCGCGCGTTGCGCGAGCACAGAGGATCATCAGGCTCCATCCCTCCTCTGTTCCGGGAACAGGAAGACAACCAGGCTACCCTCTTTTTTCGCCTCCCTCTTTCCATTCCCCTCTCAACGCAAAATAGGGAGTGGTGAGGTCGTCGTTCACTGCGCGTGTCGAACGAGCACATTCCTATCGTGCGCGTTCCACGAGCAAGAAGGACGCCTCACCGCTCCCTACTCTTCTAATTCCTGCTTCTTTTTCCCTATTTTGCTCTCTGTCCCTCGCCAGAGCCGGACAATATTATCCTTGTGCTTGAGCCAGATCAGCGTACTGACGATCAACGAAAAGACAAAAAACTCCTGCCGTTGTTCGTTCACGATCGCGACAACCGGTAAGCAGCTGAAGGCTGCCAGCGCACCGCCGGAGGAATACCGCCAGATCGCGACAGCCCCCAACCAGATCAACAACAAGAGGAGTCCGATGGAGGGAGATAAACCCAGAACCACGCCCACGGCCGTCGCCACACCCTTTCCTCCTTTGAAGCCGAGAAACGGCGAGAAGAGGTGCCCGAGGATCGGCGCGAGCGCCACGACCATGATGTAGGATTCAACGGTGAGCCAATGCATCGCGGCCCAGGCAAGCACCCACCCTTTGCCCAAATCGCCAAGAAGCGTGAGGACGCCTGCTTTCTTACCGGACACGCGCAAAACGTTGGTAAACCCAACGTTCTTGCTGCCAACAGTTCGCGGATCGGGCAGTCCCATCGCCTTCGACACCACAATGCCGAAGGGAATGGCCCCCAGCAGATAGCCGAGCACCGTCATCAACACCCAGAGGAGTTCTTCGTTCATGGATCAGGGAATCGTGAAGGGAGGTGCGCACACCGAGCAAACCAGGTTTCTTTGGTTTATTTGGTTTGTCTCGTTTGTTTGGTTAAACACGGTCAGCTACATGAACACAACACACTAGATGAACCAGATAAACCAAACAGACCAGAGAAACGAACTATAGGCCCTTGGCGACGACCTGCCTCCAAAAGCTCCACACATACTGACCGCCTGAGATATAGCCGAGCACCAACGAGAGATAGAGCGTGACGATACCGGCGAGATGCAGATTGCCGAAGTCAGACAAGAACGTGTCCTCGAGAATCAACAGCACGATCGCCACGACTTGTAGCGCCATCTTGTACTTGCCCGTCGTCTCAGCTGCCATCACCATGCCTTCGCCTGCGGCAATGGCACGAATACCCGTCACCGCGACTTCGCGCGCGATAATCAATATCGCAACCAGTGCGCTCACACGATCGACGTTGACCAAGAGAATCAAGGCGGAGAGGACCAACAACTTATCGGCGATGGGGTCGAGAAGCTTCCCGAGTGTGGTCACTTGGCCATTACGGCGGGCCAGATAGCCATCCAACAAATCGGTGACCGCTGCGACGACAAAGACGAGGGCCGCGCTGAGGGATCGGTCCTGGGTCGGCGTGACAAACAGCACCACGAAGACAGGGATTAAGAGAATACGCGTGAGCGTAATAAAATTGGGCAAGTTGAACGATTCCTGCCCGACCGATCTCCATACCGCCAGTACACGATTCATCAGTAACCCATTCCGTTATCCGGTTTCTTAAAAACCATAGTGACACACCACAAAAGAAAATCCCACAGGATGCTCAAAATGTTTGTCCAGCAAGGCCGCAGTGATCTATCACTTACTAAGGGGTGGCTGGGATGATCCCAACTGCGCGCATCGGACGAGCACCGTTTTATCGTGCGCGTTCTGCGAGCACTGGGATCGTCCCAGCTACCCCGCTCCCTTTTTCAGCATCCTGTTCTTAGACGATCCCATGTTTGAGCAGGTCATGCAAATGCACGACCCCGACAATACGCTTGGCCTTGTCCACGACGACGAGCGTGGTAATGGAGTAGCGCTCCATCATTTCAACCGCCTTGGCGGCCAGCTCATCCGGGCCAATCAGCTTAGAATGGCGAGAGGCCAGGGACCCGGCAGTAATCTTGGAAAAGTCCCCACCCTGCTGGAGAAAGCGCCGCAGATCGCCGTCGGTAATCACCCCGGTGAGCGCGCCTGCTCGATCGACCACCGTGGTCATGCCAAGTTTTTTCGCCGACATTTCGAGAATAGCCACCGAACCTAAGACTGCTTCCTGTACTTGGGGCACATTCTGCCCCTTATGCATCACGTCCCGTACTTTCACCAGTAACCGGCGTCCGAGCGTCCCGCCAGGATGGAATTGTGCAAAATCCTGTTCCTTAAACCCGCGCTTCTCAAGCAAGGCCACGGCCAAGGCATCGCCCATGGCAAGTGTCGCCGTTGTGCTCGCCGTCGGCGCAAGTCCCATGGGACAGGCCTCTTCTGCGACGGACACATCCAACGCGACGGCGCTGTTCTTGGCCAGCGTCGAACCCATTCGGCCAACGATGGACACAACAGGAATACCCATGCGTTCCATGAATGGCAACAGCTGCAAAATTTCCTGCGTCTCTCCGCTATTCGAAATCGCAATGAGCACATCCCGACGCGCCAACATGCCAAGATCGCCGTGGAGCCCTTCTGCCGGGTGGAGAAAAAACGACGGCGTCCCGGTGCTCGCCATCGTGGCGGCGATCTTCTGCCCAATCAAACCGGACTTACCCATGCCCGAGACGACAACTTTTCCCTTACACTCATAGAGCAAATCTACGGCCTCAGAAAAGGCCCCATCAAGCCGTTCAATGAGGGCCTGGACGGCACGCGCTTCGATGCCCAGCACACGCCGGCCGACGTCGAGGCTGGTTCGGCTCTTCGACCTCGCCGATCGAGCGCCGTTCGGCTTGGTTACTTTCGAGGTTGTGACGCGTCGCATATCCGCATGACCCGTTCTAGCAAAGCTTTAAGCTGATGGAGCGGCACCATATTGGGTCCGTCCGACAAGGCCTCGTCGGGATTGGGATGGACTTCCATGAAGAAGCCATCGACTCCAACGCCGGCTGCCGCGCAGGCCAATGGTTCAACGAATTCACGCTGGCCACTGGACTTGGTCCCCCCACCACCAGGCAACTGCACACTATGAGTGGCGTCGAAGACCACCGGATAGCCGAAACTCCGAAGGACCGGAAAGGACCGCATATCGACGACGAGATTGTTGTAGCCAAACGACGATCCCCGTTCGGTCAGGACGATCCGCCTGCTTCCAGCCTCTTCCACCTTTTTCACTGCATTGCCCATTTCTTGCGGAGAGAGGAACTGGCCCTTCTTCACGTTTACGACTTTGCCGGTCTTCGCCGCGGCAATGATCAAGTCGGTCTGCCGGCAGAGAAACGCGGGGATCTGGAGCACGTCCACGATCTTCCCAGCCTCGGTCGCCTGTTCTTCCGTATGGACGTCCGTCAACACAGGAAGGCCCAGTTGATCCTTGACCTTCTTCAGCACCGCCAAGCCTTGTTCGAGGCCAGGTCCGCGATAGGAATTGATGGAGGTACGGTTCGCTTTGTCGAAGGACGATTTGAAGATATAGGGCATGCCCAGAGCCTTGGCAATCTCAGCGATGCGCGCCGCCGTCTCCAGCACGAGCTGTTCACTTTCAATGACACAAGGCCCGGCAATCAAAAACGGCCGGTTCCCTGCACCGACTTTAAATGAACCGATTTGAACTTCGTGAGCCATAGTTTAATGAAGATTGAGGCTGAGGTTAAGGTTACGCGGAGAATATTCTGCTTCTCAACCTGAACCTCAACCTAAGCCTTTCTCTGGTTTCAGTGGCCGCACTTCCTTTTGAGAGACGCTCCCACAAATCCGCTAAACAACGGATGCGGACGGTGTGGCCGTGAATTATATTCTGGATGGAACTGCGTCGCCAGGAACCACGGATGGTTCTTCAGTTCGATGATCTCGACAAGCCGGCCATCCGGAGAAAGCCCGCTCAGTACGAATCCCCTAGCGAGCAATTGCTCGCGGTATGCGTTGTTGAATTCGTATCGATGCCGATGGCGCTCGCGCACCTCGCTCACCCCATACATCTTTTGGGCCAGGGTTCCCTCCCCCAGCACACAGACATAGGACCCAAGCCGCATCGTTCCGCCCTTGTCGCTGACAGACTGCTGATCCGACATCAAATGAATGACGGGATGGGGGGAGGCTTCGTCGAACTCTGAGCTGTTGGCACCGGCCAGCCCGACGACGTTCCGCGCAAATTCGATCGTCGCGCACTGCATGCCCAGACACAAACCGAGAAATGGAATCTGGTGTTCCCGGGCGTATCGAAT
>JANNXZ010000226.1:0-3645 GCA_031409835.1 Nitrospirota bacterium | reverse complement strand
GAACTTACCAGCCTCGGGTTGAAGGAAGCGAAGGATCTGGTCGAAGGCGCGCCAAAGCCTGTGAAGACTGGTGTGACGAAGGAAGAATGCGACACCATGAAGAAGAAACTCGAAGAAGTCGGCGCCAAGGTCGAGATCAAGTAGTCTCGATTTGACCAGTCTCTAGAATCTGTGGGCGCCTGCCATGTGCGGGCGCCCAAGTCTGCCCATTGTGTAGTGGAGGACCGGCGAATGTCCGAAACGACTCTGCAAGAGTTTATCGAGCGAAAAGATTACTCGCGCATTCATAGCAGCATCGAAATTCCTGATCTTATTGAGATCCAGAAGCGCTCCTATGAAGAATTCCTTCAGCGGGAGGTCGAGCCGGAACGTCGCAAAGATCATGGGCTCCAGGCAGCCTTGGCGAGTGTTTTTCCGATTCCGGACTACAACAATACGGCCGTATTGGAGTTTACGAGCTATACGCTCGGCACCCCTAAGTACGATGAGCGAGAATGCCTTGAGCAGGGGATGACCTTTGCCGTTCCGCTCAAGCTTCGAGTACGCTTGGTCGTGTTCGACAAGGAAGATAAGGGTTCCAAGAAAAAGGTGCTCGACGTTCGAGAGCAGGAAGTCTATGTCGGTGAGTTGCCGCTCATGACGGAGCGGGGAACCTTCATTGTCAACGGCACGGAACGTGTGGTGGTCAGTCAGTTGCATCGGTCTCCCGGAGCGTCCTTTACGCACGATAAGGGCCGAACGCACTCCAGCGGTAAAGTGCTGTACTCCGCCAGGATCATTCCCTATCGTGGATCGTGGTTGGATTTCGAGTTCGATTCTCGCGATATTCTCTATGTGCGCATCGACCGCCGGCGAAAAATGCCGACGACGATTCTGTTGAAGGCCTTCGGCTTTTCTGGCGACGATCTGCTCAAGATGTACTATCCGGTCGAAGAAATTCGGGTCATCAAGGGCAAGATGCTGCGGAAGCTCGATCCTGAAATCCATCAAGGTCTGCGCTGCTCGGCGGAAGTGTTAGATAAGGGCGGCAAGGAGCAGCTGGTCAAGGAAGGCGCCAAGCTGACGAAGGGGCTCATCGCGAAGCTCAAGGCGGCTGGCGTGAAGGAAATCCCGCTTGCGCCGAGCGAATTGATCGGGCGTGCGGTCCTGACCGAACTGGTGGATTCAAAGAAAAACAAGATAGCTGAGAAAAATCAACGGCTCACCGCTGAGATCGTCGAGGCGCTGCTCGAAAGTGACATCGAAGAATTCAAGGCGATCTATTTCGATACGGTTACGTCGACGCCGGTGATTCTGGACACCTTGGAGATGGATAAGACCGTCTCCAAAGAGGAGGCGATGGTCGAGATCTATCGCCGCTTACGTCCAGGAGAAACACCTTCGCTCGACACGGCGCGCGTGCTGTTTGACAATCTCTTCTCCAACTCAAAACGGTACGATCTTTCGCCGGTTGGGCGCCTAAAGTTGAACAGCAAGCTGGGCCTCGATCTGCCGCTGGAGCAGCGGACGCTGACGGCGCAGGACATGGTCGAGGTGATCCGCTATCTCGTGAACTTGAAGCTGGGCAAGGGCGAAATCGATGACATCGACCACCTGGGCAATCGCCGTGTCCGTTCGGTCGGCGAGTTGTTGGAGAACCAATTCCGACTCGGGTTAGTCCGCATGGAGCGCAGTATCAAGGAGCGGATGAACCTGCTGGATATGGAGACGGTGCTGCCGCACGATTTGATCAATGCGAAGCCCGTGGTCGCTGCGGTGAAAGAGTTCTTCAGTAGCAGCCAGCTGTCTCAGTTCATGGACCAAACGAATCCACTCGCAGAAATTACACATAAGCGGCGGCTTTCCGCGCTCGGTCCCGGCGGGTTGACCAGGGAGCGAGCGGGGTTCGAAGTCCGCGACGTCCATCCTTCGCACTACAGCCGCATTTGTCCGATCGAAACGCCGGAAGGTCCGAACATCGGCTTGATCACGTCGTTGGCGACCTATGCGCGTATCAATAAGTTTGGATTTATTGAAGCGCCGTATCGCAAAGTGGTGAAGGGGCGGGTGACCGACGAAATCGAGTTTCTTTCCGCGATCGAAGGCGACAAGTACATCATTGCGCAGGCGAACTCCAAAGTAGATGCATCTGGCCGTCTGGTATCCGAAAATATTTCGGCGCGAGCTGCCGGAGATTTTGTGACAGCCACCTCGGACAAGATCGAGTACATGGACGTGTCGCCGAAACAGGTGGTGAGCGTGGCCACGGCCCTGGTGCCGTTCTTGGAGCACGACGATGCCAACCGTGCCTTGATGGGATCGAACATGCAGCGTCAGGCGGTGCCGCTGCTTACGTCGGAGGCTCCGTTAGTCGGTACGGGAATGGAAACCGTGGTCGCGCGTGATTCGGGCTATGTCGTGCAGGCCCGGCGTGCCGGTGTCGTGGAAAGTGTAGATGCCACGAGGATCGTCGTGCGCGCCGCGTCAAAAGAAGGTCGGAAAAAGAACGATGCCGGCTTGGACGTGTACGATCTGATTAAGTTTCAGCGATCGAATCAAAGCACGACCATCACGCAGACGCCAGTGGTGCGGCTTGGGCAGCCTGTGAAAGTGGGACAGGTCCTGGCCGATGGTCCAGCCATCGATCACGGCGAACTGGCATTAGGCAAGAACATTTTGGTCGCCTTCATGCCCTGGGGCGGATACAACTTCGAAGACGCCATTCTGTTGAGCGAAAAGCTGGTGCGGGAGGATGCGTTCACCTCGATTCACATTGAGGAATTCGAGGTGGAGGCTCGTGATACCAAGTTGGGGAAAGAGGACATTACTCGCGACATTCCAAACGTTGGAGAGGAAGCGCTTCGCGATCTCGACGAGAGCGGGATTATTCGTATCGGGGCCGAGGTGAAGCCTGGAAATGTTCTGGTCGGGAAGGTGACGCCGAAAGGCGAAACACAGCTGACGCCGGAAGAAAAACTATTGCGGGCTATCTTTGGTGAAAAAGCTGGCGATGTGAAGGATACATCGCTCACGGTGCCGCCGGGCATCGAAGGCATCGTCGTCGATGTGAAAATCTTTTCGCGCAAGGGACTCGATAAGGACGAACGATCCAAGAGCATCGAAAGCGACGATGCGATGAAGCTCCAGCGTGATCACCACGAAGAGCTCCGTATCATCGACGAAGAAAAAACGAAGAAGATCAGAAAACTGCTGCTGGGGAAGGTGGTCGGTCGTGATTTGATGGATCCTGAGAGCGGTGATGTCATTCTGAAAAAGAAGGGCAAGCTGACTGTAGAGATTCTCAAGCGGTTGCCGGATGAGACTGTCCGTTACATCATCCTGAGCGATCCTGACGAACAGAAAGAACTGGAAGACGTCGAGCGGCGGGCGAAAGAACAGATCGAAATCCTTCAGACGCTGTACGACGAGAAGGTGGGACGGCTGAAGCGGGGCGATGAGCTCCCGCCTGGTGTGATCAAGCTCGTCAAGGTCTATGTGTCGATGAAGCGCAAGATTCAGGTCGGAGACAAGATGGCCGGGCGGCATGGAAACAAAGGCGTGGTCTCTCGGGTCTTGCCTGAGGAAGACATGCCGTGCTTGCCGGATGGGACGCCAGTGGAAATTGTGCTGAATCCACTCGGTGTGCCGTCGCGTATGAACGTCGGT
>JANNXZ010000225.1:0-3983 GCA_031409835.1 Nitrospirota bacterium | reverse complement strand
GCGCGCTCATACGCGTTCGGCTTAAGAATGAACTCTGGGCTCTTTGACGAGAATGTTTCCCACGAACCCGGAGAATGTCAGACTGACGGACGCGATTGCCAAGTAGTGCTTGAACGTCCTTATCGCAAAATCCACATCTTTTACTTTGCTGCTCTTCTGCAAAAGCTCACGGATCTGCGGTTCGGTTTGACAGAAATTTGCGAACCATGCGTCGAGCGTTTTCGGATAGGACAAATGCGGCATCTTTTGCGGATCTACAACATTAAAATATCTCCTGAAGCATTTCATGTTGGAAGAATAATTCGGACAAGCGCCGTATGGGAAAATGTATTTCAGAAACCATCGATCCGCTTTATAAAACCATGACTCCGAATAGATCGAATGCATCAGCGCCTGCCCGCCCGAATTCAAAGCCCTGGCAGTTTTCCGATACAGGTCATCGAAGTCGGTAATGTGTTCTAACATGCCGATGGAAATGATGTGGTCGTACGTCCCTTCCAGGTCATGGACATTTCTCAATTCCACCGTGACGAGATCTTGCAAGTTCCTACGTCGAATTTCCTGTGTAATGTAACGATGCTGCGCGGCGGACAAAGTGAGACCTTTGGTCTGAACTCCAAACTTCTCCGCCATAAAAAACAAGACTCCTCCCCACCCACAGCCCAAATCGAGCAGAGTTTTCCCCCGACTGCGTTCATCGATACCCAGTCGCTTGGCATACAATTCCAGCTTGTTCGTTTCAGATTCCTCAAGAGTCTTGGTCTCCGGGTCCCATTTCCCGCACGAATACATGCGACGATCCCGATCGAGCCAATAGTGGAAGAATCTATTCGAGTCGTCGTCGCTCTCGAACCAGTCGCTAAGAGAATAATGATTGTCGATGGTCGCATTCTGTCGGGGCTTCGAAAAATACCCGCCTGCCCTGGCCCGGACGGCTGCAATCATATCGAATATCGAAAGATGCCTGAGAATGCGTGGGGAAGTCGCATAGACACAGATACACAAGAACTCTTTATAGTCTTCGTCGTTGACCTCAATGAGCCCTTCAGAATATCCTTCGCCCAATCCCATATTTCCTTCCAGAAATATTCTTTGAAAGAGGCGCTCGGCATTGCGAAACGACACGTCCACAATTCTTGAACCGCTGCCGATCACAGGCTGGGGAACGCCATCGAATGCAAACCGGAAACTCATATCCGGCCGTTCCTCCTCCACATAGGCACGAGCTACTTTTAAGAAAACTTTCTGTTCTCGCGTCAGTCCTCTCATAAATATTCCCTCCACATTCAACCAGTGTCCACAATCCGCTTGTTTTAACCCGCACTATTCATGAACGCTTCGGCTGTAATCGAGGATTTGCTGCTGTGACGATTTCCTGGCGCTGTCACCAATACCCACTGGCATTGGGTTACCTGGCCTGCTCCTGGCACGAACGCTCGAATCGCATCTGACCAGCCCTTCCGCGAGCCCAAGCCTGGATAACCCGTAGATGAGCCATTTCGACGGATCGACGTTGTACCCCAGAGGTCCGTTCCGATAGTCCCGCGGAAAGGTGTGATGGTAATTATGGTAGCCCTCTCCCAGCGTGATGAGCGACACCCACCAACTGTCCCGACTGGAATTGGCCCGGCTGTAGGCCTGGCTTCCCCACAGATGACAGACGGAATTGATGCAGAACGTAGAGTTCAGCACCAGAAAGACCCGCCCAGCACCGGCCAGCAAGAAACAGCCCACGCCGCCGATCCAGCCATTGTACAAATACCCTACGAGAAACGGCAGCGCCAGTCCGGACAGAAGAAGGGGGACATACCAGCGGTGCTGCCACATCACAATACGGTCCTGGCGCAGCCAGGGCACGTATCGTTCGGTCCGGTACGGGCTTTTCATGAAGAACCAGACGCAGTGGCTATACCAGAATCCTTTCGTCGCGTTGTAGGGATCCTCCTCCTGGTCCACGCGCGCATGGTGCCGAGTATGATTGGCGCTCCATTTCAGCGCCGAGTTCTCCATCGCCCAACTGCCCGCGACCAGAAACGCCAACTTGATCCAACCAGGGCATCGGAAGCTGCGATGGGAAATCATCCGATGGTACCCCACGGTAATGCCGAGTCCACTGATGAGATAGAGCAGGCCGGACAAAGCCCAGTCCAGCTTCGTATAGCCATGGACGTAGCCAAAGAGCGGTACTCCTATCAGCGCCGTCAATGTGACCAGAGCAAACAGCCCTATAGTCGGAATATCCCAGGTTCTTCGGCCACCCCCTGCGCCCGCATTCCGATGATGACCCATAGTCGAAACCTCCTTGCCCTTTGGAGACGCTTCACAACTCGGAAACTTCGACCTTCATGTTGCGCCTGTCGCGCAGGTCTTGCTCGTCGTGCTCATGTTTTACGCGCAAGAGCAGCGAACCGGCGATTGCGCCAGAAACGTTCATGAGTAATGCGGGCGCGTCATGAGAACCTGGCCGGAAACTGCTTCGCCAATGCTGTAATTAGCGTATCCGCAATGACATAGACGTGTTGTCTCATTAGCGACCAGGTTTCCTCTAGCTGCGCATACTCCTTGTTCTTGTACTGGTTGATTTGGAGCACATGGTGCGCTCCATGCGCCGCGATCAGGCCCCGAACGGTGTTTTTCGGCAGGTTGTGGGGATTGATTCCGTTGAAGAACACCTCGATGTCGTCGGCGTTGGATGCCATGCGGGCAAGCGCAGCATCCTGTTGGCTCGTATGCCCCGCGATGGTGGCCTCGGAATATTCTTTGACCGCTCCATAATGACCGCTCAGCATGGCAAAGAGCTTCTCAGACCTCGCTTGGCCATAGAACGGTGTGAACGTGTTCGCTATCTGTTTTGCGTTGGCCAAGACTTGCTTGTCGGCAGCGTCCCGCGTCGCCGGATCGTTCGCCGCGTTGTAGAGCACGACGTGCTGAATCAAAAAGATGTGCCCGAGCCAGAGATCGCGAAGGGTCTTCTGCATCTCTGCCACACGGATGGGATTCGGATCCCCGGCGGCTCGCGATTCGTAGTCACCGCCCACCAGGCCAACGAGCACAAGCACCAACACAGCTAGAAATACATGTATCCTGCTCATACCGTTCTCCTTCGATCGATTCTTCTGGTTCGCACTCATCGCTGACAGTTGAGGGCTCCGTGGTTGCCTGAACATTCGTGAAGAGGTTGCGACGCGTTCCTCCCTGTGGGAGAGAGCATTACTCGGAGCCAGACTACAATCCTCCACCGCAAGACGACATTAGTCTCCGCAACAACCGTGCCTGGGCTCATACGCGATGTTCTTCTTGCTATTTCATCGGCAAGTACAGAAGCCCGTGGGAAGAGATACATGTGAGGCCAAGGCTCTGGCGCGTTTTGCTACAAGCCTAGCCCGGCCTGGGGCTCGCTAGAATCGACACGAATAGTCACGATGAGTTGTGCCGTCTTATTTCTTGGACGGAAGTCGATTGCGATGGGGCATTGCGGGAGAATCGCGAAGCTACGCTCATGATTCATGAACACTTCTGTGGAATGCGCCGATCCACTCCGACGACAGGCCTTCGACCGACTGACTCGCTACTCAGCCCCTCAACGGACTGTTGGGGACAGGCACCCTTCTGTTGGCACCTGTCCCCTGCCTTCGCTCGCTGATCTCGCGATGCCGCTCAGCGATTTCGCCACACACCGTCATGAAACATGCAGGCTAGTTCGCCTTCATGGACACCGGTATGGACTGCGCCGGGATCTGCTCCTCGGCTTGCTGCGTGGCCGGCACCTGCCCGCCCAACGGCAAGATCGCCCGGCTGTCGCGGTCGAGTACCGTCAGCGTCCCCCAGTGGCCGGCGTCAAGATACCCCGGTCTCTGGTTCAGCCACAAATAGTTGCCAGGAATCCCGTTCGGACCTCCGGCCCCACCATGCAGCCAGGCATTGATCACCTCGGTGCCACCGAACTCCATGGTGCTCACGAGATCCCCTCCGCTCATGTAGGG
>JANNXZ010000224.1:0-5050 GCA_031409835.1 Nitrospirota bacterium | reverse complement strand
ATGGGCAGACCGAAAATAACGGTGGTGGGCGCGGGGAACGTCGGAGGCACGACGGCGCAGCGGCTGGCCGAGAAGGATGAGTACGAAGTGGTGCTCGTCGATATTGCCGAAGGCGTCCCGCAAGGCAAGGCGCTCGATATCACACAAGCCGGGCCGGTCTGCGGCTACAGCACTCGCGTGGTGGGCACCAACGGCTACGATGAAACAGCCGGTTCGTCGGTGGCGGTGATCACGTCAGGAATCCCTCGCAAGCCGGGGATGAGCCGTGACGAACTGTTGACCACGAACGCGAAGATCGTGAAGTCAGTCGTGTCTGCGCTGGTGTCTCGATCGCCGAACGTCATTCTGATTCTCATCACCAACCCGCTGGATGCCATGGTCCATGTGGCGCGCCGTGTGAGCGGATTGCCGAAGTCGCGAGTCTTGGGTATGGCGGGCGTGCTCGATTCTGCCCGCATGCGGGCCTTTATTGCCGCTGAATTGAGTGTGCCCGCTCCCGACGTAGCGGCGATGGTGTTGGGCGGGCATGGCGATACGATGGTGCCGTTGCTGCGATATACGACGGTGAAGGGGAGACCGGTCTCGGAGTTGATGTCGCAGGGCCGGTTGGAGGCGATTGTGAAGCGGACGCGCGAGGGGGGCGCCGAAATCGTGGATCTGTTGAAGACAGGCAGCGCGTTCTATGCCCCGTCGGCTTCGGCTGTCGATATGGTCGAAGCAATCATGAAGGACCAGAAGCGAGTGATGCCTTGCGCGGTGTTCTGCGAGGGTGAATATGGATTGCAGGATGTCGTTGTCGGTGTGCCGGTCAAGTTGGGCCGAGGCGGGGCGGAACAGGTAGTCGAATATGAGTTAACGGCGGAAGAGGGCGCGGCATTGGCGACTTCTGCCGGCGCAGTGCGCGAACTTTGCGAGTCAGTCGATCGCCTCATGGCATAAGCAAACCGTCAAGCGTCATACGTCAATCGATCTGAATGGGGAAAATGTATCTCGGTTGACGGATGACCATTGACGAGTGACGGGCCTTGTCTGCTTGACATTCCGAGCAGGGCTACAGTACAGAGAACGATATAGTAATCCATTGAACGAGGAGATGCGATGAAATTTCTTGAGAGTCCGATGCAGACGATGGGCGTAGGATTTGCGCTTACGGTGGTGTTGATCATGGGGTATCTCGCGATGACCGGCGTGGCGGTCGGCGATGCCGATTGGTTTGGTTTGCTGTTACGCTGGACCCATTTCTTGGCTGGAATCGTCTGGATCGGATTGTTGTACTTTTTCAACCTGATCAATGCGGCATTCTTGAAGAGCCTGGACGGACCCACCAAGAATATCGTGATTCCCAAGTTGATGCCCGCCGCGCTGAATTGGTTCCGTCATGGCGCGACGGTCACGGTGCTGGCTGGGATTGTGTTGTACCTCTACATGTATCAAAGAGGTGGAACCGGCGCGATTGCGTTGGGAATCGGCGGATTATTGGGCATCATCATGATGGCTAACGTTCACGCGATTATTTGGCCGAACCAACGGCGGATTATTGCGGCGGTAACTGCGGCAGCTCAGGGAACCCCTGCGCCGGCGGAAATGGCCCAATGGGGTCGGACCGCGCTTCTCGCGTCTCGCGTCAACTTTATGTTGTCAATTCCCATGCTGCTGTTCATGGGAGCCGGCAGTCACCTCAGGTAAGACACTGTACGACTGTCGGCGGCAAAGCCCGCCGGCAGTCGGCTCGTCTCTCATCCAAAGAAAAGAGCCTATAGCTGATAGCTGATAGCCTTTGCTCGAAATCAGAACGACCGAATCTCGGCCATACGCCATCGGCTCCGTCCTCCACTGAGATACGTCTTACCTTTTACGCCTCGATGGCCCATATGGCCAATATGCCCAGTTCCCCATAGGGCAGTGGGCCTAAGTCGTTGAGATTCAGGCCTATTATCGCAGCATTGCCTTGACGAATACCGGCCAGGCACCTTATAGTATCGCTCCATTCGTTGAGCTAAACGGGTAAGGAAGGGTGCATGACAGCTGCGACTGAACCCCGAGTTCTGCAAACACTTGATGGCTCCCCCTGGGATATCGAGGCCTATCGGAAGATCGGGGGCTACGAGGCCTGGAAGAAGTGTGTCAAAGAGCTGAGCGCGAATGATATCGTTAGCGAACTGAAGAAAGCCGGGCTTCGCGGGCGAGGAGGCGCAGGCTTTCCCACCGGCATTAAGTGGGAGAAGGTTCTCAATCATCGGGTGAAAGAACACTATTTTGTCTGTAACGCCGGCGAACATGAGCCAGGGACGTTTAAGGACCGGTATTTGCTCAAGCATGCGCCCCACCAGCTCATCGAAGGCTGCCTTATTGGAGCCTACACGGTGCAAGCGAAGGCGGCGTTTATCTATGTGAATCATGAGTATCACGAAGAACGCGAGAATCTAAAAAAGGCATTAGCACAGGCGAAGGCTCAAGGCTTCTTGGGCAAGAATATTCTGGGGAGTGGCGTGGATCTCGATCTGCAGATCTTTGAAGGCCATGGGAGTTACGTGGCCGGTGAAGAAACCGCGATGCTTGAATCTATGCAAGGGCGTCCGGCGATGCCGAGACAGAAGCCGCCTTTCTATCCGACGGATTTCGGCCTCTACGGGAAGCCGACGCTGGTCAACAACGTCGAAACTTTGTGCAACATTCCTCGGATCCTTCTGAAAGGCGGGGCCTGGTTCACGGAGGTCGGCACAGAAAAGTGTCCGGGCACGATGATGTTCTCCCTGAGCGGCGCCGTGAATCGGCCTGGTGTGTATGAGATGCCGATGGGTACGACCATTCGGCATCTTGTGGACCAGTGCGGAGGGGGGGTGCCGGGTGGGCGCAAGATCAAGGCGGTGTTTCCTGGTGGACCGGCATTTTCGATGGTCACCGCAGATCAGCTCGACCTGACGATGGATTTCGATTCGTTGAAGAAAGCCGGCACGGGGCTTGGGTCGGCGGGCGTGATCGTGGTCGACGATGCGACGTGCATGGTGGCGCTGACGCTCAAGTTTTCCAATTTCTTCAAGGTCGAGAGTTGCGGGCAGTGCCCACCCTGTCGAATGGGGACCATCAATCTCGCCGCGCTGATGACCAAGATCGAACAGGGCGAGGGGACGGAGAAAGATATGGAGAGTCTCCTCCAGCTCTGTGGATTTGTGAAGGGGACGGGCTATTGCACGCTGGTGACCGGGGCTGCCGTGTTGGTTCAGAGCAGCATGAAATTGTTCCGTCACGAGTTTGAAGAACATGTCCGATTACAGCGCTGCCCCTATCAGCCGATGGTAGTCGGCGCCACGGTGCATTGAGGAGAGATTTGCGATGCCACGTGTGACGTTTCTTCTTCCTGAGAGTAAGAGTGGAGAAGTCGAGGTTAATACGTCGTTGTTGGAGGCGTCGAAGCTGCTGGGGTGCAGGTTGAACCACGACTGTGGTGGGAACGCCTCCTGCACCACCTGTCGGATCGAAGTGCAGATGGGCGCCGAGAACCTGTCGGAGATCGACTTCGATGAGCAAGATCTCCTCGATCGGGAAGCCCTCAGCGAGCCGTGGCATCGTCTTGGATGCCAGGCCAAAGTGCTTGGAGACGTCGTTGTTCGGGTCCCGGAGGGCAAGTGGGTTGCACCCACAATCCCGCAATCGGAGTCGCAGGGTATTGAAATCTAGCAAAGAGATGTTACACTAAACCATTCCAGGCAAGTCTTCGAAGGACGGCCCGGTCACAGGAGGAGAGGCACCATGTTGACGATTACAGCGATTGCAGAACAGAAGATCCAGGAATTGATGGTGGAAGAGAAAGATATTGTCGGCCTGCGCGTCTATGTCAAGGGCGGCGGATGCCACGGGTATCAATACGGGATGGCTTTCGAGTCGAAGATGGGCGATGACGACACTGTGGTGGAAAAGGGTATCGTCAAGGTCATCATGGATTCGCAGAGCGCTCCTCTCTTGCAGGGAGCCGAAGTCGATTACGTGGACAGCCTCCAAGGGTCCGGGTTCTCGATCAAGAACCCACAAGCGAAGACCACCTGTGGTTGTGGCAGTTCCTTCAGCGCTTAAGACATTGGCGCTGCGGTGGCGCAAATTAATCAGTCGAGCAAGTGACAGAGGGAGCCAGGATTGTCCGAATACAGCGGCCGGTCCTGGCTTCTCTGTTTTTCTCCGAATATAAGCTGAATTCACAATGGCACAGGTGAGCGTCACAAGGCGGTATCGGTTCTGTGCAGCGCATCGACTGCATACGGATCATCTGTCACCCGATGATAACCTGGCCGTTTTTGGGAAATGCAATAATCCCAATGGGCACGGCCATAACTATGTGGTGTTGGTGACCGTGAAGAGCACGGTGTCGGCAGAGACCGGTGGAGGCGTGGACCTTGGTTGGCTGGATCGGACTGTGGGGCAACAAGTAATCGCACGATTCGACCATCATGATCTGAATCAAGACCCTGAGTTTGCCGATCGCACGACAACAGGAGAAAATCTGGTGCTGCTGATCTGGGACTTGTTAGTGAAGTGCCTCCCCGCCGGGCAATTGGAAAAGATCGGGCTGATTGAAACACGCGACAACTACTTCGAGTATGCGGGGTCGATGAGCCAGGCACCGGTGCTCACAAGGGGGCGGCATGGCTAAGCAAGGAGTGAAGCGGCGAGGTGGGCAGCAGGTCGAAAACATCAGTAAGAGCGGCAGAGCCGTAGATGTGGATGTCCTGCAATCTCTGGTCACAGAGATGTTGCTGGCCCTCGGTGAAAAGCCTGGCCGGAACGGGCTCCTCAAGACTCCCGAGCGAGTGGCCAAGGCCCTTGCCTTTATGACCCAGGGCTATCACCGTGACATCGATCAGCTTTTGAACGGCGCCCTCTTTCCGATCGAGTACGATGAGATGGTCATCGTGAAGGACATCGATTTCTTCAGCATGTGCGAGCATCACCTGCTGCCGTTCTACGGCAGAGTTCATGTGGGTTACTTGCCGAATAAGAAAGTGGTGGGTCTCAGCAAGATTCCGCGCATTGTGGATACCTTTGCGCGACGGCTCCA
>JANNXZ010000223.1:0-4445 GCA_031409835.1 Nitrospirota bacterium | reverse complement strand
GATTCCTGGGTCACGAATCCCCTGTACCGTTCGGGCGCCGCCAGCACGAGGTCGGCTACGGCACAGAGGCTCGAGGCGGTCGTCACTTGAATGGCGGACCAGAGTTTTCCTTTAATGCAGAGGGGATAGATCTTCTTCACGTAGTTCTCTTCGAACAACGCGCCTCCCCTCATCCCCATGACTGAGGCATAAATCAGCACGACATCTTGCAGTGTCTGGGGAACGGCCCGTTCAAGAATTCGTTTAAGCGTCTCACGGTCCTCGTTCAGTTTGAGATCTTTCATCAAGAGGTGAATTTTCTCGCAATGGCCAGGATACCGCAGCGTCTTGTAGTTCATGGTCCGAACTTTTCCTGCATAGGTATCGGCCAACGTTCCCAATCCTCCGGACGTGTTGAACGCTTCGTAGAGGAGTCCATCCACCTCGATCGTCTCATACCCTTCAAGGGGTAGGAGGGACACCTTCTCCCCTCCCTCAATTCCGTAACAGATGTTGCCGTACTCGTTGATCAGCCCATCGGTAGACCAGGTGAGCGAATACTTGAGGGCATTACTGGGATGAACCGGCAAGGCTCCGACCCGCATTTTAACCGTATCCACCGTATCGAAATGGGTGATCAAGTCGTGCGCCGCAATGCTGATGAAACCAGGTGCCAGACCACATTGCGGCACAAAGGCTTGCGGTGAGTCGGTGCTTAGCGCTTTGACCTGATTCGTGACCTCGACGTCTTCCGTCAGGTCGAAATAGTGAAGCCGGTGTTCCCGTGCCAACCCGGCGACAACTGGATTGCAGAAATAGGGAAGGCTCGACAGGACTGCATCGAATCGATGCGCCGTCATGTATGCGCTGATGGTCTCGTGATGTCGGACATCGAAGTGCAGAGGTGTCACGCGCGTGAGACCGAGGTCTTCGACTAACCGCTTAGAGGCGTCGAGGCTGATGTCACCGAGACACACCTCATAAACGCCGCTTTCTGATAAGAGACAGGCAACCAGAGACCCAATCTTTCCAGCGCCCAGGACAAGTACACGATGCATGGTAGACCTCATGTCGGTCAGTATACTCCTGCTCTAAGCCGCCAATGAAGAACATCTCATTTTCAGCACCATAGTTGTGGGGTCACCCGCGCTGAAAGCCAACAAAGATCTTCCATGCGGTATGAGCGGTCAGCTTCGATTCGAGTGGTTCAGACCCTGCCACATCGGAAAGAGTCTTGATATTCCAAAAAGAGCAGACTGGAGAGTACGCAAGACCTTGCACGGAAAAACTATGTAACTCATTGATTGCTATTGCCAAATCAACCGTGAAGCGAGAGAAGCGTTTGTGATACGCTAACACACTATCAGGAGCAGCGGAATATGTTACGCATGCCTTCTCGAGTTGTGTTTCCCTTCGGCTATCGGATCTCCGTGCACCAGATTTCCGATACGGAAATGGACCGTCGGGATCCGAATGCCGACGGAATCTGGGACGACGCCACCAAAACCATCTACCTTCGCAAGCGCTTGCCTGTGACCAGACGGCGATACATTCTCGCCCACGAACTTGGCCATGCCTGGCTCGATTGGCAGCATCGGCATCTGGACAACGGCAAAGCCAAAACTTAGCAGGCTGCTGAAAAAGTCCGCCAGCCTGTTTTGTTCATTTGGTCTGTTTGGTTTGTCTGGTTTTTTGGTTGGACGAAACTAACCAGACAGATCAGACTTGTCTCAGACATCTTGCCCATTGAATTTCCATCGTGCCAACATAGTTTTTCGGCATCCTGCGTGAGTGTTCCGTTAACTTGTCTTGGTTCCGGCTAACTTCAGCACTACCGCCCATTCCGCTTCCGTCACCGGTTGGACGGAAAGGCGTGAACCTCTTTGCAATAAGACCATGCCCTTCAGTTTCGGTTCCTGCCTCAGTCGGTCGAGCGAGAGACTCGTCTTGAATGTCTGACGATACTGAATATCCACCATGTCCCACCGTGGAACTGAGAGAACGCTGGCGGGGTCATAGTGATGGCTGGTCGTGTCGAACTGCGTCTCATCGGGATAGGCAGTCAGCACGACTTCCACAACCCCTACCACAGCCGGTGGCTCAGCATTGCTATGATAAAAAAGCACCTGGTCGCCGGCGGCCATCGCGCGCATGAAGTTGCGCGCCTGATAATTCCGCACCCCATCCCAACAGGTTGTCTGCTTGGGAGATTGCGCGAGATCGTCGATCGAAAACACGCGGGGTTCCGACTTCATTAGCCAATAGCGGCGTTCTTGTGCCATCGTGTCACCTCTCTCTGCTTGGTCATTTCACTCACTCCGTGTATGCTGTCAGCGTTGCTCCCCTGCGTGATTGAGGTCTGCCGATGGAACTGACTCCATTCTTCTTCGATCTATATAAGTTCGTCAAGTACGGTCTCTACCCCCTGACGTGGGTGGTGCTGCTTCTTGGCGCGGCGACGGTCTTGGCCCTCTTGCCATTCTCGCCCAAACGCCTGCGGTGGGTGCGCCAACTCCTTCTGTCATCCCTCCTTCTCCTCGTGACGCTATCCAGTCCGTTGATCGCCACCCCGCTGATCGGTTCGCTCGAATCCTGGTACCACTCCCCACAATTGACACCGACTGATCGATTCGATGCCATCGTTATATTGGGGGGAGGCATCCATGCGAAAGGCTCGCTTCGACCAACCACCGAGCCATCTTCCTATTCCAGAAACCGAACCACCTGCGGCGTGGACCTCTACCAGCAAGGCTATGCTCCTACCTTGGTGCTGACAGGGGGAGACGGGCAAGTCTTCGGCACGGGCCCTCAAGAAGCGGTCGAAATGAAACGATGGGCGGTTCGCCTCGGCGTTCCCGAGTCCGCCACAAAGATCGATACAGAAGCTCGCAACACCTACGAGAACGCGACGGGAACCAAGCGGCTGCTCGGGCCCGCGTCAATCCTACTCGTGAGTTCAGCCAGCCACCTGCCACGCGCCGTCCCGGTGTTCACGAAGCAAGGCTTCCGCGTCACGCCGGTCCCCTGCGATTATGTTTCACAGAACCTGCCGCAAGAGAGCTGGGACGACGTCAAACCGTTTCATGTCATACCGAACGATATCGCGCTACAACACACCCGAGAAGCAGTCGCAGAAGTGGCGGGCATAGTGATCTATTGGCTGACAGGGAAACTCTAGCAGGAGGCTTCAATAACATCGAGCAGCGCGCGATAGGTCAGCTCTCGAACTCTGGCCTTCGACGATGGTTGGTCGCTGCAGTTCATATCCAACCAGACACGTTCCGTCACCTGGGCACGGGCGTCGTTACAGAGCCCCCACATCTGGTGGAGAAAATCGTCCGGCAACCCGACTTGCACCCCTTCCGATTCGATGCGATCGTCCAGAATGGCCAACAAGTCCGACAGCGCCTGATCCGCCCGATAGGGCGTAACGGAAAAGCCAAAGGAGGCATGGGCCGCCGTCTCTTGTTTCGCCTGCTCGACTAGATCCTGCATGTATTCTTTGAGCAAGCCCACCACATGACCGGATAACGCCATACCGTTCTCCTTTACCCACATTATGCGGCTATATCACAGTGGTGACAAGAACCGACACGCGTCCTGAACAGGCAAGGTTCGAAGTCCGACTTTCGAGTCGCGCTACCCTCGCTTGTCTCGCAAGTCCTGCCTCCTTTATGATGCCGACGAACCAGCAGAACAAGGCGAAGGGGCACGATGGTCGAACGATTTGAGGTTGCGCTGAATACCCCGGCCGGACGGCTGACCACGGCCATTGATGTGCCGACGGGACTCATCCCCATCACGGCGATTGTCCCCGTCACGCGCCGCCTGGGGGATGAAGCCGCACAGCTGGAAGTCCAGCGGGCCATCGAAGCAGGCCAGACCATTTCCTGCCGGATGGGCTGCGCCGCCTGTTGTCGTATGCTGGTTCCGCTTTCCGCGCCGGAAGCGTTTGCGTTGCGCGAGTATGTGGAACAGCTGCCGACAGATCGACGAACCCAGCTGCTGAGCCGCCTCAACGATAGGAAGGATAGTCTGAAACGAGCGGGCCTGTGGGATCGGCTCAACGATGTTGCAGAGGCCAACAGGCCAGTGCCGGACGAGGAACTCGATCCGATCAATCAGGCTTATTATGCGTTGAGAATCCCCTGTCCCTATTTAGAGGACGAGATGTGTTCGATTTACGAGGCACGACCATCCGCATGCCGGGAACTCCTCGTCACTTCGCCGGCGGAACTGTGCCAGGATCTGGCGCAGAATCCGATCACCCCCCTTCCGGTCTCGATGCGAATCAGTTCCATCCTGGGACTGGTCTGGGGAACCTTGACCAGTTCTCCCCCTCGACTCATCCCACTCCCGATGGCTTTAGAGTGGGCCGAACGACATGAAGCGGAGTCCCGACAGACCTGGTCCGGCTCGTCCCTCTTGGACCAAGTCCTCGATAACATGTGGCGGTTTCTCAGCCA
>JANNXZ010000222.1:0-2773 GCA_031409835.1 Nitrospirota bacterium | reverse complement strand
CACGGCATTCCGACGTTCGGATTTCAGACCGCACGACATGTCGGAGTAGAGATTGTGAAAAACTTGATGGTGGACGCGCAGACGACATCCCGCTGGTACTTCGTCGTGACGATGGGGCGGAAAGCCGGCCATCTGGCGTTGGGAATTGGAAAGGCGGCTGGTGCGACCTTGACGCTCATTCCCGAAGAGTTCCGCCAGCGGCCGGTGAAGCTGGCGACAGTGGTCGATGCATTGGCAACGGCCATTATCAAACGAGCGAGCGAGGGACGATTCGACGGTGTCGCCGTGTTGGCCGAGGGGTTAGTCGAGATGCTGGACCCTCAAGACTTGGGCGGACTTGATCATGTCGAACGAGATGAACATGGCCACATTAGGCTCTCGGAGATCGACATCGGGGACGTGCTCAAGCGTGAAGTCAGCAGGGTGCTGGGGGGATTCGGTCTTACGACGACGATTGTGTCCAAGAACGTTGGGTATGAGTTGCGCTGCGCCGATCCGATCCCGTTCGATATGGAGTACACACGCGATCTTGGGTATTGTGCGGCACAGTTCCTCCTGGACGGAGGCAATGCCGCGATGGTCTCGATCCAACAGGGACGGTTCACGCCGATTCCCTTCAAGCAGATGTTGGATCCCGCGACGGGCCGGGCGAAGGTTCGAATGGTGGATGTCGCTTCCGAGTCGTATCAGATCGCACGGCGCTACATGATCCGTCTGGCTCCGGAGGATATGGCAGATGCGCAGACGGTAGGGCGGTACGCCTCGGTTGTAGGATTGTCTGTGGATGCATTCAGAGAACGGTTCAGTTCTATCGTATAAAAGAAGGACTTGGGCGTTCATATGAAAGGAATCATGCCATGAATGTGCTTGTGGCGACGGATGGGTCGAAGTATGGGCAATGGGGGCTCAACTGGGTGGCCAAGCTGCCGTTGGTCGAGCTGCCGAATGTGACGGCGCTGCACGTGCTCGATGGCGCCAAGTTCCGTTTTCCGTTTAGGACGAAGCTGGAGATTCAGCGTGTTGAGGCGCACTCGGCAAGAACCCTCAGGGCGGCCACAAAGCGATTGGTGTCGTTGAAACTCAAGGGAACGGCCCGCAAGGAGCAAGGGGCGATTGCACCGACGATCTTGAAACGCGCACCGAAACGAGATGGGCTTCTGGTGGTGGGCAGTCAGGGCCTCGATGCCCTCGACCGCTTCATGCTCGGCAGTGTGTCGACGAAACTCATCCAGCATGCGACCTGCCCGGTCCTCGTCGTCAAGGGCGAGGCGGTTCCATTGCGGCGAATTGTCTTGGCGACCGATGGGTCGCCCGCATCGGCCAAAGCCCTGGAGTTTGTACTGAGCACGTTTCAGCCGGATCGTTCGACTCGCAAGGGCGGGCGGGTGCCGATTCACGTGAGCGTGATCCATGTCATCGCGCCCCGTCCTTTGGCCCTCATCGACATCGGAACGACGATACCGTGGATCAAGCAGCGGCAGCTGAAAGTAAAGGAGGTAGGCCGGAAATTACTCGAACAGAGCGCGCAGAAGCTGATCGAGGCGGGATTTACGGCTGAATCTCTGTGTCGACTTGGCAATCCCGCTGAAAAGATTATGAAAGTGGCCTCCCAACAGCACGCCGACCTGATCGTGATGGGGGCTAAAGGGCTGGCCGATATTGACCGGTTTCTCCTCGGGAGCGTGTCGACACGGGTGGTGCAGCACGCGAACTGTTCCGTGCTCGTCGTTCGATGACTGAGAGAATGTGCTGAGCGATCACACGAAAGGATGGGGAATATGAACGTGCTCGTGGCAACGGATGGGTCGAAGTATGGGGGATGGGCATTGAACTGGGCGGCCGAGCTGCCGTTTATTGAGCCGGCCAAGGTCACTGCGCTGCATGTGCTGGATGTCGCCGCGCTCCGTGCGCCGTTTTTGGCACAGCCGGTGATGGCCGGCACCGAGCGGTACATTCAGGAAGAAATCAAACGCATGGAAGCGCGCTCGGTCAAAACCCTTCAGGAGGCCAGACGGCAGTTGGCTTCGCTGAAGCTCAAGGGCACGGTCCGCAAGGAGCAGGGAGCGGTCGCCCCGACGATCTTGAAACAGGCGCCGAAACGGGACGGGCTTCTGGTTGTGGGCAGTCAGGGCCTTGATGCTCTCGACCGCTTCATGCTTGGCAGCGTCTCGACGAATCTGATCCATCATGCGACCTGCCCAGTACTTGTCGTCAAGGGCGAGGCGTCGCCGTTGCGGCGGATTATCTTGGCGACCGATGGATCGGACGCATCGGCTAAAGCCTTAAAGTTTGTGCTGAGCAAGTTTCAGCCGGATCGTTCGACCGGCAAGGGCAGGCGCGTGCCGATTCAGATATGTGTGCTCCATGTGATGCCGGTGGTCATGTATCCGGGGTTGGAGGCGGCAAGCAAGACATTACTCGAACAGAACGTGCAGAAGCTGACGAAAGCGGGATTTACGGCCGAGCCCCTCTGTTACCTTGGGAATCCTGCTGAAGAGATCATGAAGGCAGCCTCCCAACAGCAGGCCGATCTGATCGTGATGGGGGCCAAAGGGCTCGGTGCCATCGCCAGGTTTCTCCTCGGGAGCGTGTCGACGCGAGTGGTGCAGCACGCGAAGGGGTCTGTGCTTGTGGTTCGATGACAGAGCGAGCGTGACCGGAAGAGCTTTGTCGTGGCGCTTGTGAAGCCAGCCGCACCTGGAAAGGCGCTTCGGCAGGCTGTGAAACACTACAAGAATAGGACGGGAATCTAGTTGCCTGGAGAAAAGAGGGA
>JANNXZ010000221.1:0-14418 GCA_031409835.1 Nitrospirota bacterium | reverse complement strand
GCGAAGTCGTGGGAATACCGCGTGCCCAGGAGTCCGTTTAAGATCACGGCCAGCAAAGGGAACAGCGGAATAAGTTGTATGAGCAGATCGGTCACGTTACCACTTCAGGAGATTCATCTCATCCACGTTGGTGGAGATCTTTCCACGGAACACGACGATGATGATGGCCAGCCCGATCGCCGCTTCTCCGGCGGCAATGGCGATGATAAAGAGTGCCACCATTTGACCCGCCATAGATTCCAGATAATGGGAGAAGGCGATGAGGTTAATGTTCGCTGCGTTTAACATGATCTCGACTGACATCAGCACGATGATGAAGTTCCGTCTGATCAATACGCCAAGCAGGCCGGTGATAAAGAGCACGGCGCTGACGGCGACATAGGCGTTGAGTGGAATCATCGCTACCCGTTACCCGTGAGGCCTGAGGCGTGAGATGCGCGAACCCTTGTCTTTTCTGCTGTCACTCGTCCCTTCACGCCTGATCCTTACGTCTTACGTTCTTTGCTGGCCGGTTTCGGCGTTTTTGCCAGCACGATCGCTCCGATGACGGCGCCCAGCAGGAACACCCCGACGATCTCGAACTGCAACAGATACTCGCTGAACATCTTGATCCCGACCGCATGGGTACCTCCGGTCTCAAGTATCGCCTCGGTCGGCGCATCGCCCTTTGCGCCTCCGAAGGGTGAACGGAGCAGGAGGGCCAACACGTACAATGATCCGATGGCTGCTGGAGCCAGAAAGTACAGGTAGGAGGAATGGAAGTAGCGGTCGTCAGTCTTCAAGTTCATGAGCATCAGCACGAAGAGATACAAGACGAGGATGGCGCCGGCATAGACGATGATCTGTACGGCCCAGATGAACTCGGCGTTGAGGAGAATGAAGAGTCCTGAAACATGGACCAACAAGGCCAGCAGCGCCAGACCGCAATGCACCGGGTGCTTGAGCGAGACCGTCAAGACGCCCGCAGCAATACTGGCCAATGCGAAATAGGCAAAAAAGATTACAACCATCGATGGCTTAGCTCAGATGCTTGGGTGGTGGTTGGGTCGACTTGAGTACCGATTGCGGGAAGTAGTACCGATATTCCCGGCTTTCCTCGACGTTCTGTTCCTGGTTGTGCGCGTACAAGTATTTTTTCGCGTCGTCGAGATGACGCTCGCCAATTTCGTACAGCCGCTTCTTGTCGAACAGCAAGGTGCGTTTATCGTGGGTCGAGAACTCGTACATCTTCGTCATAGCCAGTGCATTGACGGGACACGCCTCGACACAGTAGCCGCAAAAGACGCATTTCGTAATGTCGATGTAAAACTCGCTGGCGAATCGCTGCAGCGGACGCGCCGGATCTTCCAGGCTGATGACCTTGATGCAGCGGGATGGGCAGGCGGCTTCGCAGAGATCGCAGCCGACACAACGTTCCTGGTGATCGTCGTAGCGTAAGAGCGCGAGTGCCCCTCGGTGGGTGTCGGGAAGCGTTCGCTGCTCCCGTGGATACTGGAACGTGATAGGTTTGTGGAACATGTGCTTGAACGTCACCTTCATGGCGTCCAAAATCTCATAGAACAAGGCGGCCTGGAGGATTTGCTTTGTCAGTGTGGCGACACTCATGTCCGTTATCTGCTCCCTCTTATGCCTTTTCGATCGTCACGCGGGTCTGCTTGAACGAGGGAACTCCGGTCGTCGGATCGACCTGGACCGACATCAAGTCCTTCACCGGCGGCTCATTGAAATGCTCCGGGAAGAAGCAGGTCTGTGGCGCGACGGACTGATCGGGCTGCACCGCCAATTGCATCGAACCGAGATCCGACGTGAGACGCACCGCTGCCCCCTCACCCACTGCAAGCTGCTCCATATCCTGAGGGTTCATTCTAAGCCGCCCGGTATTGGGGGCGATTGTAATGAGCCCTGGAGCTTCGGTGGACAGCTTACCGGAATGATACAAGACCTGTCCCATCAACAACGCGAAGGGTCGCCGATTCTTGGAGTCTGATGGAGCAGGGGCTCGGTAGCGCGCTGCCACATCGGCGGCGTAGCCGTTGGAAAGATAGCGGTCCACCGTCGGGACAATCTTACGCGGCTGTCCCAGGTTGTAATACCCGGGCAGCAACTTCATGATCTCGGCTTGAATATCGTTCGGAGACTCGTATTCCCATTGACAGCCCAGCGCATTGGCTAGGGCCGTCATGATGTGCCAGTCCGGCAAACTTTCCCCGAGGGGATCGATGGCCTCACGGACGCGCAGAACTCGGCCTTCCAGATTCGTGAAGGTGCCATCCTTTTCCGCAAAGGTACAAGCCGGCAGCACCGCATGCGCCATCCGCGCAGTTTCGGTCAGGAACGGATCCTGGACGACGAGCAATTCCAGGCGGTCTAACGCGGCGCGGACTTCCATCGATGCGGGCAATGTGGCGAGCGGGTTTTCTCCGATGACATAGAGGGCGCGGATCTGACCACTTCTGCAGCGCTTGAGAATCTCGACGAGATTCGCGCCAGAGCCAGCCGCTGGAAGCGTGACGTCCCAAGCCTTGGCAAAACGATCGCGAGCCGCCTGATCGTTGAATGAAGCTTGACCAGGGAGGAATTCCGGCGCAGCGCCCATATCCACAGCGCCCTGCTCGTTCGGCTCTTCTGTCACCGTATTCACGCCGCAGCCGGGTTGGCCCAACTTGCCGGTGACCCAGGCGAGGTCGATTAGTTTCAAGACATTCTGATATCCGTCTGACTGGCGGACAATACCTTCGGCGCAGAGAATGATGGAACGGGACGCTTGCGCGAAGATCGCCGCAACATCTTTTAATGATTCGACCGACATGCCGGTCTGGGCAGCCACCTGTACTAAGGAGACGTGGGCCACGGCGGCCTTCAGCGCGTCGAAGGCTTGTGGATGTTTTTTGATGCTCTCTTCGTCGACCAAATCCAGCTCCAGGGTAGCCTTCACAAGTCCATCGATCACGAGTCCTTCCGTCCCCGGCTTGATCAGGACAGGATGGGACGCGAGCTTGGCCATGTTTGTGATAGCGGAATCGATGACCACGACTTGCGCTTTATAGACGCGAATCGCTTCTTTGATGCGCACGGCCGTGAGCGGATTTGTTTCCGAGATATTAGAACCGATGAGTATCACGGCTTTGGCTTTTGTCAGGTCTTCCCAGTCGTTCGGGCTCCGACCAATCCCCAAGGCGTGTTGAGAGGCACGAACGAAGTTGAGATGGCCGTAACGCGCGCTGCTGTCGAGATGGTTGGTCTTAAATCCTGCGCGCATGAGTTTCTGAAAGAGATACAGCTCTTCGTTGGTACAGCGGGCGGTAATCAGGCCAGCAATCGCGTCTGGTCCGTTTCTACGTTGGATTTCTGAAAATCGATCCACCACCTGGTGCATGGTTTCGAGCCAGGGGGTTTCGACGAGCTGATTACCTTTACGAAGGAGGGGTTGCTTCAGACGTGCGGCGCTATCGATATACTCGAAACCAAAACGCCCCCGCACACAGAGTCCACCGTGCCCCTTGGCCGTCTCGGCTCGGTCGCCCCATTTGTTCTTCCAAGACAGAGGCGAGGTCACACGAACAACTTCAGCATCCTTGGTCTCCAGGTGCATCTGGCAGCCGTCCCCACAATAGTTACACGTCGTGGTGGTTTTCTTCATCTGCCACGGCTTGTACAAGTACTTAGAGAACTTATTCGTGATGGCGCCGACGGGACAGACGGCGAGGCAGTCTCCGCAGAACTCGCAGGAGAGTGCCAGATCTCCCTTCGGCACCACTTGATTGAATCCGCCCTTCTTCATGAATTGGAGCGCGTCGATCATCAACACGTCTTTACAGACGTTGATGCATTCCGCGCAGGCGATGCAGCGGTTCATATTAAAGTCGAGTACCGGGCTGCGCGTATCTTCCGGAATAAATTTCTGTTTTGCATTGGCCAGGTTCGTCACCCCGTGCTGGAACGCCATGTCTTGCAGTTCGCAATGGCCGTCGGCGTCGCAGACCGGACAGTCGAGTGGATGGACCGAGAGATGCTTTTCCACTGCTTTCTTACGGGCTTGGAAGAGTTCATCCCCTTCGGTTTTGATAATCATACCGGCCGCAGCTTTGGCGGTGCAGGAACGGACAGGAGCTTTCTTGCCTTCCTGCATGACCAAACACATGCCGCAGGAGCCGAAGGGATCGAAGGTGTAGTGGTAGCACATGGCCGGAATAATCTTGCCCGTGCTCGATATCACGTCGTAGAGTGAGACTCCGCTCTTTGCCGTCACAGCCTTCCCATCGATCGACAGTTCGATCGTGGCTGCTTCCACATCAGGGTTCGTTGCCGGCTTTAATCCCATAGTGCTCCGAATGTTGAATGTTCAATGTTCAATTGAAAAACCGTCCCACCATTCACAATTGAACATTTAGCATTGAAAATTTTCTGTTACCGATCGCACTCCCCCATCACAATGTCGTAGGTTCCAAAGATCGTGATCGCATCGGAAATCATGTAGCCCCTGGACATATGGTCGAATGCGCCCATGTGAATAAACGAGGGGGCGCGAATTTTCAAGCGGTAGGGTTTCCCGCCACCCGTGCTAACGATGTAGAATCCCAACTCCCCCTTGTGCGCTTCGGTTCCGCAATAGATCTCTCCCGGAGGGGCGTCGAAGCCCTGCGAGAAGAGCTTGAATTGCTGAATCATGGACTCGAGATTCGTGAAGACCCGTTGCTTCGGCGGCAACGTCACGCTGGGCACATCGGCCATAATCGGGCCGTCCTGCATCTGCTCCAGACATTGCCGGATAATTTTCACGCTCTCATAAAGTTCCTGGACGCGGATCCAGTACCGATCGTAGGTGTCGCCGTTCTTGCCGAGCGGCACGCTGAATTCGCATTTCGGATAGGCTGAATAGGGCTGGGCTTTGCGGAGATCGTAATCGACACCGGAGCCTCGGAGCGTCGGCCCACTCAGGCCGAAGCTCACGGCATCTTCCGCTGAGATAATGGCCACTCCCTTGGTCCGCCCGACCCAAATCCGATTCGTTTCCAGGAAGACTATGTACTCATCGATTTTTGGCGGAAAGTAGTCCAAGAACTGCTTGAGTTTATTAAGCAACGAGGACGTGAAGTCCCGCTCGACGCCGCCGATGCGATACCAACTAGTGGTGAGACGCGCGCCGCAAAGCTCATCGAACCAATCCATCAAAATTTCCCGGTCACGGAAACAATAGAAAAAGACGGTCATGGCTCCAATGTCGAGCGCCTGGGTGCCGAGCCAAAACTGATGGCCGATGATTCGTTGGACCTCTGCCACGATCGTGCGCAGGTACTCTGCACGGTCCGGCACGGTAATATTCATCAGTTTTTCGACCGCGCGGCAGTATGCAAAATTGTTGTACATCGCACAGACATAGTCGAGCCGGTCGGTATGGGGGATAAATTGGTGATAGGTGCCGTCTTCCGCAAGTTTCTCCACCCCGCGGTGCAGATATCCCAACACGGGGGTAGACTTGACGAGGCGTTCTCCTTCCAATTCAAGAATCACTTTGAGCACCCCGTGGGTGGCAGGATGCTGAGGCCCCATATTGAGTAGCAGCTCCTCCGTGCGGAGGGTTGGAAGGGTCTCGCTTCCCGGATGGGCCGGATCGATCTTATAGACAGTTGTTCGTTGATCTTCAAAGGCCATCGTCCATCCTACCGAGCCGTCTCGTCCAGAAACTCGAACGTGTCGCGCCAGCCCTTGCCCCGGAGCGGAAAATCCTTTCGCAGCGGATAGCCCTCGGCATAATCGTCCGGCATGAGGATTCGGCGAAGATCCGGATGGTGCCGGAATCGGATTCCCATCATGTCGTAGACTTCACGCTCCATGAAGTCTGCGCCTTTCCAGAGATCCGTCAGAGAATCTACGATGCAATCCGACTCCGGCACCTTGGCCTTGAGCCGAATACGCTGGCGTTTCCTGATCGAGTAGAACTCGTAGACGATTTCAAATCGCTCGTCGTCGTCAGGCCAGTCGACCGAACTCACATGCACAATGTAGTCGAAGTCCATGGCTGGGTCGTCGCGAAGAAATTGAGCGACCTCATGGAGTCGGTCCCGCGTCACCGTCACCGCAAGATCGCCACGCCATTCGACCGCTTTGACGAAGCCAGTGGGAAAGTGTTCTTGGAGCCGGCTGGCTAGTAGCTGCAAGGACATCGATCGAGACCTATACTTTAAGTCTGGGCTTGACCTGATCCGGTTGCTTCAGAAACACGGGCTTCAGCATGATTCGTTCTTGCAACTTGAGGATGCCGTCAAAGAGTGCCTCCGGTGTCGGAGGGCAACCCGGCACATAGATATCGACCGGCACAAAGCGGTCGACACCTTGGACGACACTATAGCTGTCGTAAATATTTCCTGACGTCGCGCAAGACCCCATGGCAATGACATATTTCGGTTCGGGCATCTGATCATAAATTTTTCGGATGACAGGAGCCATCCGCCGGCAGACGGTACCAGCCACGATCATCAGATCGGACTGGCGCGGTGAGGCCCGGAAAACACCGGCGCCATAGCGGTCCATATCGTACCGTGACGAGACTGCGGCGATCATTTCGATCGCGCAACAGGCCAAGCCAAATGTCATAGGCCACAGCGACCCTTTGCGACCCCAATTGACGGCTTTTTCTATCGTCGTGACTATGATGTCGGACGTGCCATCCTTGTCATGGCGGCCAATTTGGATCAATCCCATTCCAGGGCTCCCTTCCGCCACGCATAGACATAGGCCACCAAAAACAATCCGATGAAGACCAGCATTTCAATCAACCCGATCAACTGGATCTTGGTGAAGACCACTGCCCAGGGATACAGAAAGATGACCTCGATATCGAAAATAACGAACAGCATCGCAAAAATGTAATACCGAACCGGAAAGGGCATCCGAGCATCCGAGAACGGTTCCGCTCCACACTCATAACTAGTGAGTTTCTCCTGTTCAGGGTATTTCGGATGGACCAGATAACTGATGACGAGCGACCACACGCCGAACGTTAGCGCTATGATAACAAAGAACAAAATAGGAAAGTATCTGGTCAGATACTCGAGATATAACTCAGAACCGCTCATGGGCCTGACCTTTCAATACCTTAGGATAAGGGAGGGGTGGATTTTAGACTTTGCGTTACGAAGATAGCAAGCGTCCAAAAGACCTGTAGGATCGACCCGAAAGTCCTA
The DNA here is from genome assembly GCA_031409835.1 of Nitrospirota bacterium. GTDB lineage: Bacteria > Nitrospirota > Nitrospiria > Nitrospirales > Nitrospiraceae > Palsa-1315. Next base: position 7,234 of record JANNXZ010000221.1, on the reverse strand, counting down.
GGCGCTGTTGCGTTGAGAGGCGTCGCCAGTGTGCGAGTGAGAAGCCAGGGGTTGGGGCGTTTATGCGACCGGCGGCATGGGCGAGACTCAACTCAAAAAAATCTGTTCCACTCACGGACATCTATTGTCCGGCTGGAATGGCTTGTTTATGAGGGGTTCTTTGCTTTGTTTGGCGGGGTGGGTGACATGCGACCTGATGGCATGCGCAGATGGGAAGGTGGCACCTCGTCAATTTGATCCCATTCAGGCTCCAGGGCCGAGAATGCCTTGGCTTTCTTACGTCGATGAATCTGTGTCTCAAGGCGGGGACGACCTTTGCTTGGAGCGCCGTAGATAGAAGGTTTGTCGGGCACCATGATGTTCCCCGCTGTATGGAATTACTGTCCATGGCACCATACCATCGGGCAAGTTAGCGGGTCAATGAAGACAAAGCCTCAATACTCTTGACAATACAGGACTATTTGCTATGGTTTTGACAGCAATCACTTGCCTTACATGAAGGACAACCACCATGGCTAACTATTCAATAACATGTGTCGTCTCTCTCATCGTCTGGACCTTGGCCACGCCACTCCTGCCTTTGGCCTGGGCAGCGGACGACCTCAATTCGATCCGATTCGGAGAATCGGCCTTGGCCTATTCGTCAGGCTCCATCCAGCGATCAACACCACAAGATGGGTTTGTAAATGTGATTACCGGCGACAATCAGACCACCGGAGATCACATGATAATAGGAGCCCGGGATATCCTGTACCTCCGGCTGAAAAGTCCCGGCGACGTTGCACCCGGAGATCTTTTCACGATCTACAGACGAGCACTCAAAGTATTCCATCCCACCACCGGTCAATACCTGGGTTATCTGGTCAATCGACTCGCTGTGGCTCAGGTGACCCATGTTGATACGGACCTGACTACTGTTCAGATCGTACGTGCCTACGCAGCTGTATCACCGGGTGACCCAGTAATGAAGTTCGTGCTTCCAACCGACGAGGGAGCAGTGGTTGGCCAACCTTCCGCCGGTGATGTTGAGGGACGGGTTGTGGAGTTCCAGGCTAACATGGGCGTCATGAACATGGTGGCGCAAGGGAATGTTGTCTATCTGGACCTGGGACGAGAAGACGGGATCAGGCCTGGGGATCGAATGGAAATAATTCGGTCGGGAGGGAACCTTCCTCAAAGAGTGGTGGGAGAATTAAAAATTCTATCCCTGGAAGACCGGACTGCCACGGCGCTGATCACAAAATCGATCTCCCGTATTCTTAAGGGCGATCGTGTCAGGGTGAAGGTTCATGCTCCTGAAGCCATGCCAATCGCTCAATCTCTCCAACAGTCTCCTAATGTACCCTCTACGGCGGTTCCTTCTCCAAGCACTCCGAACAAATTCCAGGTCAAGAATGTCGCCGGCGAAACCCGAATCAGCCTCAGTGACTTGATGAAGCAGCTTCGGTTCGAGTCAGGAGAAGCCACGATTACGTCAGAAGGCCATCAGGTGCTCGATGAACTGATTGCGCATCTCAAGACAGCCGCCGGAGATCGGTTGATTCGAGTCGAGGGCCATGCAGACAATATGGAAATCGGCCCTGCGCTGAAGTCACGCTACCAGACAAACTGGGACTTGTCGAAAGCCCGGGCTGGTGGTGTCCTTCGTTACTTGATTGAGAAGGGCGGGATCGATTCAGCGAAGCTTTCGTCGGTCGGCTATGGCGATACGAAGCCGATAGCCGGCAATGCGACCGAAGTGGGTCGGGAGAAGAACCGTCGTGTGGACATTGTGCTCTATTCGCCAGAATCAGCCAGGGAACAGTCTGAGCAGGCGCCGACACCAGCTGAGACCGGCGATAAGCGCTATAGCATGTCCCGTCTCAATTCAGCCGAAAGCGGAGCTTCGATCCCCGCAGGGGACCAGACAATCCCAGTGACTCCAGCTGATTCATCCAAGGTAGAGCCCGCACCTGTCCCTGCGGGTTCTGCTTCGGCGACAACTCCTACATCTGGCGACCAGGGCAATTCAGATCAAAAACCCGCTGCTCCAGCCGTCCCTCTAAAATAAATTCATCGAGTATCGTGCGGAGGGTTGACGATTCTACGTCAACCCTCCCCGGTTCCCCTCCAAAACCTTTCCGTTCTTTCTCCCTCATTGTTCCTCCTTTTCCTGTGCTGCTACAATGCCGCATGATTTCGATACAGGCAGCCCCTCCATACACAGAGCCGGAGTCCTTATTCGCAGATGTCATAGTCCCACGACATCTGGCAGGCCCTTTTACCTACACCGTACCCTCATTACTCCGACCGACGCTGCGTATTGGACATCGAGTGCTCGTGCCCTTCGGACGTTCGATCCTCCAAGGAGCCGTGATCGCCCTCTCCCATGTTCTTCCTCAGGGTCTTGATCGAACACGCCTCAGGGAAATTCACTCGTTACTCCCGGAAGGGGCCGCAACAGACGTATCATCGAACTTATTCCAGCTCTCACGGCAGGTGGCCGAGCAGTATGTCGCGCCATGGGGGCAATGTCTCAGGTTGGTGCTACCTCCGGCGCCCAAACCACTAGCGCAGGGCAGCCACTATGAACTGACAGAACAAGGGCGGGCGGCACTTGCGGCTCGGGAGCCTTGCTCGGTGAAGGCTCGAGCGCTTCTCACACGTCTTGGGAAAAAACCTTCAGGACTTCGCCGGTCGTCCCGTAGTCCTGGTCCGGGAGACTTGTTACACGATCTCAAGGTTCGCGGATGGGTGGTGGAGGTCCAGAATCTACCGCCTACCTCGGCAGCACCTCTCACCCGGCTAACCAGACAGGCGAACCATGACAGTTTCAGCGTCACCCCACCACTCATTACTGACCCTGCAATGTCTTGGTCTGAACCATTGATCAAGGCGCTGAGAGACCAAGAACCCACACGGGTTCTGGTGCAGGCTTCCTGGACCGATCGGTTGGGGCTCTTACAGCAGGCCGTTCGCTTAGTACTCGACCGTGGACAGACGTTTCTCATCATCGTTGGAGAAGCAGAACGGGCCCAATGGGTTACCAGCTTGATCCGTAATGATGAGATGGGCATCTCCCCAGTTTGTTTCCATAGTGGTCTTTCAGACCAGCTGAAAGCTGAAATGTGGGATCAGATTCATCGGCAGATTGTTCGCCTGGTCGTGGGAACCCGGTCGGCCATCTTTCTTCCATTGACTGCAATCGGGGCGATCTGGGTCGAGGGAGAGGAAGATGCGGCGCTCAAAGAACCTCAAGAGCCACGCTACCATGCACGGGACGTGGCCTGGCTGAGAGCACAGGATGAAAAGGCGGTGCTGGTCCTGAGTTCTGCTCACCCCTCTCTTGAGATCAGAGCGGCAGTGGAACAACGAGGGATCGTTGTCCGCAAGCTCATGCTGTCTGATTCGCAACCGAGTATACAGGTCGTTGATTTACGGAATCATGGTCGCGGCACAGTGCTGAGCCAGCCGCTCGTTCGTGCCATCGAGCAGGCGATCAGTCGCCGGGCTGGCGTCCTGTTGTTTCTCAACCGGAAGGGCTATGCCGGGGCCCTCGTCTGTCGTGACTGCGGCCAAGTTCCCCGCTGTCCTGCCTGTCGCGTGGCGCTGATGTACTCTCGGCAGGCTGGCCGTTTGCTCTGTTCCTACTGCGGAGACGTGACACCCCTCCCCGAAGTTTGCATCATTTGTTCCGGCCCTCGCATGCAGTTGATCGGGGAAGGCACAGAGCGGGTGGAAGAGGATGCGAAGCGATTGTTCCCTCACGCGGCGGTGATTCGGCTCGATGGAGATACCATGCTGCGGCCAGCACAGGCCAAGGCCATCTGGCAGAGAGTTGAGCAAGGGAAGTGGGATATTATCGTCGGGACACAGCTATTGCTACGCCGAGGGCCGCTCCCAACGATGGGCCTCGTTGGGATTGTACAGGCAGACGCAGGATTTAACGTGCCGAATTTCCGATCCGCCGAACGTACTTACCATACGCTTCTCGATGCGGTCAGTCTCGCCAATTCGGCAGGGGTTGGCGGCCAGGTTATCGTGCAGACCTATCTTCCGTCACATCACGCAATTCAGGCCGTAGCGCAGAACGACGAATCCATCTTCTTATCGGAAGAGTTGTCCCATCGAACGGCATTGGGGTATCCGCCTACGGTTTTTCTAATTGCCCTCCTTGTATCCGGGACCAAAGAGACAATGGTTCACGACGCTGCCACGGACTGGGTAGCTCGGCTCAGTGCCTGCACTTCTCCGGCCGTGGCAAAAACCCCTTCGATAATTCAATCGATTGGTCGGCCCAACTGGCTTGCTGTACTGGGGCCGGTCCCCTCTCCGGTGCCGAGACTCCGTGGACGATATCGGTGGCAAATTCTTGTGAAATCGTCAGAACGGGATACGGGCCTTTCGGCGGTACGGATGACGGTCAAAGAGATGGAACGGACGTATCAGCGCCACGCCATCAAGTTCGATGTCGATGTCGATCCGATCGAGATGTGGTAGGTGCTATGTGTTCTTGCGGGACTTTTTTGATAGTAATGCAGGTGGTTGGCTCTCGGTCACATCGGTTAATTCGGGGGTGATGGGCTGACGGGCTCGCTTGAAGAACCCGTAGGAAAACGTGATCCAAAAGACAGCCGAAACGAGTCCCGTCAGAGCGGCTGAGAGCATCGTTCCCAATTGTTCGTCGGTCGGCTCTGTCGTAATCGAGCTGAATTGAACCATCGTGATGATGGGCCAGGCAAGACTCTCCAGGCCAAGCAACAGAGTGGCCCAGGCCCAAACCAGTCCAATAGTGCGCCCCTGCCAGACGAGAAACCCTGCGGCGGCTCCTGCGACGAGAACGACTCCCCATGGTGAGAACGAGCCCCAGGCCAGCCAGGCGCCCGCCGCCACGACAAGGCTGCCAAGCAGGGCATTGAGTTGGGGGCTCCACCACGTAGTAGCCATACTGAACGTGCTCTCCGGAGACGATGCGCGAGCTAGTGTGAGTTCCAATGGCGGGTTTGTCAATCGAGGTATCCGTCAGCTAGTCTGCCAGCCGAACGCTCACCGCAGAAACGAATCCGCGATTACAACAGAAGCGCTCATGAATCATGCTGGCCGGGACTACTGCCTCGCCCGACCGCGCGAAAGAGCTTCGTGCATTCCTCTCCAGTAAGCGACTTCCACTTTCCTGGGAGCAATCCATCGAGTGTAATGTGCATAATCCTGACACGATGCAGCGTGAGCACCCGATACCCTAAAACCTGGCACATGCGCCTGATCTGTCGATTGCGTCCTTCGGTGAGAATAATGCGGAATCGGGCTGAACCGAGTTGCTCAATCCGGCATGGTTTAGTCGGGCGGTCGAGAATATCGACCCCTTGAGCCATGTGGCCGATGAATGTTTGATCGAAAGGATGATCGACTGACACCTCGTATTCCCGTTCATGTCCATGCTCGGTTCGTAGAATATCGTTCACGATGTCCCCGTCGTTCGTGAGAAGGATCAGGCCGGACGAGTCCTTGTCGAGCCGACCGATCGGAAAGATCCGTTCCGGATGGCCGATCTCCGCAATGATGTTACGGGGCACATGCGACTCGCTGGTCGTCGTCACGCCCACCGGCTTGTAATACTTGATATAGAGCTGGGCCGTCCCCCAGGGAATCACCTGTCCATCTCGCGCGATGACGTCATCAGGACCGACCTGATCTCCCAAGCAGGCGACCCGTTGATTGATGGTCACGCGACCGGATTCGATCAGGCGATCGGCCTCTCGTCGAGAGCAGATGCCGTGCTGCGTGAAGAATTTATTGATACGAAGCTGGTCGGTCACAGCGGTGGTATGCCATTTCAGTGGACGCGACGGCCCGCCTTGATCCGTCCCAGCATGCGATAGATCAATCGGGCGATACAAAACTGGGGCGCGACAAACCCTTCGATTGGGGCAATCTCACTGATATCCATCCCAAGGATGCCAGGTCCATTAGCTAAGGCTGTGATGAGATTCAGTGTGTCGTACCACCCCAACCCACCAGGCTCGGGAGTGCCGAGCGCGGGAACCAGCGAGGCGTCAAGCCCATCACAATCGAATGTGAGATAGACCGGCCCACGACAGACTTTCACGACATCGGGAACCCATCGAGAGGCCTTGCCTTCGTATGGACCGGAAGGATCGAGAATCTCGGCGGCAAAGAACGTGGCAATTCGATCAGTACTCTTAATGCGATCGATTTCCTCGGGAGAAATGGAACGAATACCGACTTGGACTAACGGCAACCCGTCATCGACTACGCGGGCCATTACGCTGGCGTGACTATACGGATTCCCTTGATAGGCCTTCCGCAAGTCGCCATGTGCATCGATTTGCACCACGCACAGATTCGGGTAGTGCCGGGCATGGGCGCGGATGGCCCCAAGCGCGCCGGTATGTTCCCCCGTCAAGGTGACGACAAACCGTCCGGTACCGACGTGAGGGGTAACAAATGCGTCGATGGCATCTACCGCCTGCCGATCGACTTTGCCCTCAAGATCGAGCGAGCGGATGGTGGCAACCCCGCCCCACTCTCGATAGGGCTCACACCGGAGTGTTTCGTCGTATAACTCGACTTGGTGAGATGCCTCAATGATGGCTGATGGGCCTCGATCGGAGCCCAGCACATAGCTGGAGGTATGTTCGTAGGGCGCGGGCAGGACGTAGACGCCCGCCTGATCGGGATGGCACCAAGGCTCATCGAGACCGAGGAAGTTCTGGTCGATGCCCTCCCAACCAGCGGGAAGTGTCATGGGCGTATACTCACGCAGCAGGGCTATCGACGCCGCTTCGGAATATTTTCCTCTGGGATAAACACCGCTAATGCGATCACCGTCGTCCAGCGATTGGGTTTTCCAATAGCAGACTGGGTGATGTTTTGGGTCCGAACGATCTTCCCGGCCATTTTGAAGACTTGCTCCCGTTCTTTCCATGCGATGTCCGGATCGAATTCGACACCGAGCGTCGTCGCCAACATCTGTGCGGCCAAGTCTTCCGTGTACTCACCCGTCTCTTCATCGGTTTCGCCATGCGCATGGTGTTCGGAAAGATATCCGTAGGTTCGACGATCCGTCGGGACAGCCACGCCAATTGATGCGGAGATCAGGCGGTTTCGCTCATTTGTTTCCGATCGTGCCATGACACAAAACGTGATTTCACCGGGATGCAACAACTTCTCTCCGCGAGTGCGTGGAACAATTTTGCAATTCGGTGGGAGAATCGATGACACCGTGACGAGGTTG
>JANNXZ010000220.1:0-9325 GCA_031409835.1 Nitrospirota bacterium | reverse complement strand
ATGTTCGACCCGGAGGAATACTCGGCTGGAGAAAGTCCAGCAAGGCCGCAGCGAATGAAGGCCCGTGGCGTTCCCTCGGGGTACGTTGAGGGTCTGAACGATGTGAGAACGCCGCTGGCGGACTTTTTCAGCATCCTGCTAGAGCTGGGAGGGGAATGTAGCCCTATCGGTGACGGTAACGATTCCGTACATGATGGGATGGATGCGGCAGAGGTACGGGTAGCGACCGGGAGCCAACCCTGGAAGTGTAAAGCTGCCGTTTGGCCGGACGATTCCGGAGTCGAATGCGCAGGAGTTCAGATCTTCTAAACAGCCCATGTGGGTGATTGTGTGTTCGGTGGCTGTGGGGTTCTCCCATCTGATAGAGGCTCCGCTGGATACGGTCGCTGACTTCGGGACGAAATAGGGTGACCCGCTATCGATGATGATGGCGGTGTACGGCGACGTGGCGGTGGTTGGCCAGGCTGTAAAGAGTCCCAGCGATAAGACAGCGATGATCATCCGTGTTTTCATAGTTGCTCCTGTACGACGATGTGACTTTACCATGTGGGCCAAGGGAGGAAGTAGTGCCAATCTGGCAAGATTCTTGGTCTACCCCTTGACCTCGTGGTTTGTTTGTAGGATTCTCCCATCCATTGGAAGTCAACCCAGGAAGTCGATGTGGCAGAGCCACTAGTGCCTCACGCGTTGTCCTTCCGGTTCCTGGTCTATGTTGCGCTTACGGTGATAGACAAGGCTGGGCTTGGCGGGGTGAGGAGAGAGTATGTGTTGCCATCCTGTGAGAGGTTGTAGAAGTGTGAGTTGCAAGATCTAAAAAGTTATGCTAGATGGAGACCACGTCAGACATCCAATGGATGAGGGAGGAGAAAATCGATGGCGAAGAACAAGAAAAAGCCGGCGAAGAAGACACCTGTAAAGGCCAAAGCGAAGGCTAAAGCCAAAGCAAAGCCTCCGGTGAAGAAGGCAGCCAAGAAGGCAGCCAAGAAGACTGCCAGGAAAGTAGCCAAGAAACCGGCTATAAAGAAAACGGTCAAGAAAGTGACCAAGAAGACTGCCAAGAAGATTACGGTAGCGGCACCCAAGGCGGCTCAAAAGAAACCGGCGGCTCCGGCTCTCGACAAGAAACCCGTGAAGTCGTTCGTGGATGAGGAGCCGAAGAGATCCTTGTCATCGCAGCCGATGGGGTCGCAGGCCCTGAAAGATCCCGATCTTGACGAGGAGCTGGGCGAGGACGATGTGGACATCGGTGTTGAGGGCGACGAAGATGTGGAAGAGGAACTCACGCTGGATGGGGAAGATGAAGACGTCGATCTTCCTGAAAAACCGGAAAGCCTGCTAGACGACGCAGACGATTACCACACGCACTGACATTCGCATGGAATGCCTGTCTGGACGGCTCGGGCGAGTGGTCCAGATGGATGGCGTTGTGAGTGTTTGCTGGTAACATGGCGTCCATGCCGCGTGTGTATTATTCTCTCGCCGAATACCCTGCGACGAATTTCCAATGAATCATTTTTTGTTCGTGGCCGGAGCTTTGCGCGAGCGTACCTCGGAGGAAAGCGCCGAGCTGCAACTTGGGCACGGTCTTTGGGGGCTCTGCACCGGGTTAATCAGGACGAATTTGCAAGCCTATCTCGATACGGAGTCCCGCGGCCTTGTGTATGTGCTGAAGGCTGGGCTCTGTGCCGAGTTTCAGATCGTGCCGCCTGTGCTGGACTTTTCCGCGTTGGATGCGTTCCTCAGCGACGAACTCAGAACTGAGGCGAGATTTGGCTTTGTGCGAATCGACGGGGTGCGCCGGTTGGTCTGTTCGTCTGCTGCGAGTCAGGCGTTGTTGCTCAACGTGTTGCAGATTGCCGATCAGGCCGAACTTGCTCGACGATTGAGATTGGGCATGCATCGTTTAACGCAAGCGGAGTATGACGCGATTATCCGGGGACTCACGGGAGAGACAACGTAACGGGATGCTCAAAAAGCCCGTTCAGCGAGGCCGCAGGCGAGTCGAAACCGGAGGCGTACCCTCTGGGGTACGTTGAGGATTTCGATAAGCCGAGAACGAAGCTGGCGGGATTTTTCAGCATCCCGCGCTAGATTCGTTGGCCTGTCATGAGCAAGTACGCCTCATCGATCGTATCGACTTCCTTCACTGTCATATTGAGCTGAAATCCCAATTCGACCAGGTTCCACCGTGGGTCATGCATCTGCCCGCGCGGAACCAATACCGTGCGATAGCCTTCCCGTGCGGCAGCGCGAATCTTGTCAGGGATGCTGCCCACTGGGCCGATCTGCCCGCTTGGTTCAATGGTTCCGGTCAGGGCAATGCCCCGCTGAATGTGTTCCCCCTTGAAGATGGCGATGAATCCTACGGCCATCGCTGCGCCGGCGCTTGGCCCGTCGCTGCCTGTGGGTCGATAGGCTACTCCTTGCACTGAGACAGTCCCGCTATGCTGGACTGAAGGTGTGCGTTCGACTGCATAGGCAAAGGCCTGAGACATGGCGCCAAGATGATCGTTTCCCAGTCGAACGCCAGCGAGGAGCCATTGTAGTTGAACGGGCGTCGGTTCCGGTTTCTTGTCCCACCAGATCATGAGAATTTCAAACACGCCGAGATTGTTTTGGCGAATGGCCGCCAGGACCGGGAGCTCAACGGCACTGTTCGCCGAGGCTGAGACCGGGATTCCACAAAGGAGTGCGGCAATCAGTAGATAGCTAAGAGCAAGGCGGCATGGCATTGTGGGACTCCCATCTTAAAAGACGTGAAAGGTGAATGTGAACCGTAGGACTGCTGAATGCTCTTTCTCCGAAACCTTTCACGTGTGACGTTTCACGTCTCACGGCTTTCGAAAGTGTAGCAAATCCAGGTGGGCAGTAAAGCGAGTGAGCGGTTCTTGTCTTGCGTTGGGCCATGGCATTCCGTATAAGGGCGTGCATGATGAATCGAGTCTTTGCATGGATCGTGGTGAGTGGGCTGGCCCTTCTCTGGCTTCCGCTTGGTGCCGCTGCCTCGAACTGTCAGGTTGAGACGCCTACTTCAGAGCAGAAAAATGCGTTGACACGTCATCTGGGCGCCGGCTGCACGGAGCAAGAGCGGGAGGTGCGAGCGGTGGATGCGGCGCAGCTGATGCAAGCATTCAAGGAAGGAAAGGGGATCGAACTCTCAGGGGTGATCATTCTTGGCGACCTGTCTTTGGATGCGTTGCCAGTGCGTCCGTTGCCGCCCGAGTTTGAGGGGATGAAGGAGCTGCAGGGCCATGAGGTACGCGTGATTCCCGGCTCCATGACGATCGTCAATTCGGTCGTGCGCGGAGCGATCACGCATCGATCGGCACAAGGGCTCTTGGTGGTGAAGGGGCCTGTGACGTTCAGCGGGACGAGGTTTGAGCAGGTGGTGGACCTCTCGCGGGTCGTGTTCATTCAGCCAGTGACGTTGTCAGGCGCGGCATTTATGAAAGAGAGCTATTTTGTGCAGGGCCGGTTTCTACGCGGTCTGTTTGCTGAGAACACGGCGTTTGGCCCGCATACGAGATTCCACCGTTCTGTCTTCCAGGGACCAGTTACGTTCCAGCAGTCGAGGTTCAACGGGATGGCGGAGTTTTTGGAAGTAGGCTTTGAGAAGGACGCGAATTTATCGCACACCTATTTCAAGTTGGGTACCGGGTTTTCAGGGAGCCGTTTCCAGGGGCTGGCAGACTTTTCTGACGCATCGTTCGACCGCGAGGCGTTCTTTACCTTTACCCTATTCGAGCATGATGCAGACTTTCGCCGGGCCATATTCCGATCAACGGCGGACTTTTCCGATGCGTCCTTCAAGGGCCAAGACGACTTTTCCACAGCCTTGTTTGAAAAGGGTTCACAATTTACCAGAGCGGCAAGATCGGCGACCGTACAGGCACCCCCAGAGCGTGACAATGCGATCGTACAATATGCGGTTATCTTCATTCTTCTGACGTTCGGCGCCCTGCTGATTGTCTACCGGATTCGTCGCGGTCACGCGTAGGTCTCTTTTTGGTTTACCACTACTAATAGATGGAAGCTTGCTCCGCCCCCACCAAGTCTGGTATAAGTCCGCTTGTGGATAACCACTTCGACGCCTCTGAACAAACCGAACTGCCCTACCAAGTTCGTATCGAGAACTTTGAGGGGCCCCTTGATCTCTTGCTCCATCTCATTAAGAAGAGCGAGATCAATATTTACGATATTCCCATCCATCTGATTGCTCAGCAATATCTCACCTATATTGAGGCGATGGAAGACCTGAATTTGACTGTCGCGGGGGAATTTCTCGTGATGGCGGCGACCCTGCTCCAGATCAAATCGAAGATGCTGCTTCCCGCAGATGAGACGATCGCCGATGAGGAAGACGGACCAGACCCCCGAGAGGAATTGGTACGGCGGCTGCTCGAGTACAAACAGTTCAAAGAGGCTGCCCGTCAGTTGGACGAACATGAGCAATTGTGGCGGGAGATTTACAGTCGTGAGCAGAGCCCGGCGGTCGAATTAGAATCGGATGAAACACCGCTGGACAATGTCAGCCTATTCGATTTAGTGGATGTGTTGCAGGGAATTCTCAATCGTAATCCTGGCAAGACGTTCATGGAGATTTTGCCGGACAACGTGACGGTTCGGGAGCGGATGAACGCGATTTTGGAAATGTTGGAGAGGCAGGAGTCGGTGAGTTTTGTCGCGCTCTTTGAGCCGTCCTGTCATCGTCTTGTCATCATTGTGACATTTTTGGCGTTGCTGGAACTGATTCGGCTTCGAACGGTTCGGGTATTCCAGCCAGAACATTTCGGGCCGATTCTCGTGTCGCGCGCCTTTTCACTGGTGCCAGATCCGGCAGAATTGGACGATGCTGAATGGAGGGGAGCATGAACTCAACAGTGGAACAAGAAACAGAAGACATCGCTTTCGCAGAGTCCGTGCCGGCGTTTGAAAACGACGGAGTGCTGGACGAGGTGGCGAAGGAAGCCGGAATCGAGGCAGTGAACAGCCAGGCAGAGGCTATCAATGCGCGGGAACTCAAAGCCATTCTCGAAGCCGTCTTGTTCGTGTCGCCAGAACCGGTGCCGGTTGCTCGACTGATGTCTATCGTGGGGACCGTCTCAAAATCAGAAGTCGTTCAGGCCCTGGGGATTCTCACCCACGATTTAGATCAGGATGGGCGAGGCATTCAGCTTGTGCAGGTTGCAGGCGGGTATCGGCTGGTGACGAAGCAGGAGTATGGGCCATGGCTGAAACGAATGGATAAAGCCAAAGCGGCGCAAAAGCTCTCTCGCTCCGCGCTCGAATCCCTTGCCATTATTGCCTACAAACAGCCGCTCGTGCGGTCTGAGATCGAAGAGATTCGTGGCGTCGAAACGTCAGGTGTCCTGCGCACGTTGTGTGAGCGTAAACTGGTGCGGATCGTCGGGCGAAAAGACGTGCCTGGTAGGCCGATCATGTATGGGACGACCAAGTTTTTTCTCGAGCATTTTGGGCTACAAGATTTGAGCCAGCTCCCGCCGTTGCGTGAATTCAAAGAACTCGGTGAGTCCGAGCAGGCCCTCCTGCCAATCGAAGAAGAGTCGCTGGAAATGGTCGAAACTTCCGAGACGCGTTCCTTTGAAGAGCCCTCCGCCACGAATGGTTTTGCAGAAGATGAAGCCGCGGTGGCTTTCGAGGTAGAAACCAATGGGGCGCTGCTAGAAGAACCCGTCGAACAGGCGTGAGTCTCACAAGAAATCTGCCACTTCATCAAGCGGATAATCCACTGAATTCAAGATATGATTAAAGGATCAACGATGAAGATCGTCTGTTCGTGGTGCCGACAAGAAGGGAAAACTGAGATGGTGGGCGAGAAGGCGCCTTTTGACGATGCTCGAGAGACGCATGGGATTTGCGTCGTTCACCGCCACGCTGTCGGAGCTCGCTGGCAGGCATCGATTCACACCGCCTCACACTCGAGGGGCAAGACCGGATTGTCTTCTGCGTTCTTCCGCTGGGCAGGCATGCTGAACGTGACCAGGGCAAGGAGACGAGCAAGGAGATAGGGTGAGTCCTCGGCGGTGCATGTTGTGAAAGTGATTTGCTACTGGGGTAGTAGGCGCGCTGAGTCTAGCGATCATTGAATCTTGGAGATTCGCGACGGTGACACGCGGAGTCGGGTCGTCATCGTGTGTAGTGGCGCATTGGCAGTGCGCGGCAACAGATAGACCATCGGCTGGTACGCACGGGTTCGTTAGCCTATCCGGTAGGGGGCGGTGACTCACAACCATTTTTACGCGAACCGAACGTTCTTCTCCGTGGTGGTATCAATTAATGTACATTTGACGCACGATGTTTTCTCCCACCAGACTTCTATTTGTGCCTGACCACCACTGGTCTCATAGCCCGGATTCATAAACGATCAACGGAGCGAGGAAGTAATGGAGCTCAGGAAGGAGCCTAGGAAAGCGCCTAAACAGGCAGTCGATACCAATGTCACGTATCAGACCATGAGCGAGTATCCTGTCATAACGGGCGAGGGAACCTTGCTGGATATCAGCGAAAATGGATGCCGAGTTGGTGGAATCCACGCCTTACGCAAGGGCATCCGTATCCAAATGGCCGTGCGAGGGGAGCCTGAGGAACCGGTGACTGTTCTGGCCAATTGTAATGTTGCATGGATAAAAGACAAGGAGTTCGGGGTACAGTTTCTTTGGTAGTGCAGGTTACTGGACGTGGGACAATCACAAAGACTGACCGCCAAATTCTACGGACGTTTCTTTCCTCTTGGGTCAAGACTCAACGTGATGTTGACTCATTGATTGAACGTTTTCGCCACCGAGGAACGTGCTGACTCTACCACGCCACTTTCGAGTTCTACGAGTTCGAATAACTGAATGGTGGGGTGTGTCTGCCGAAAGGGTCGTGCTCGGATCTGCATGACGCGGCGGTTCTGCAGGCCGCTTGTGTTCAAGCGGACAACTTCATCAACCGCCGCTTGAACACCTGAGTTTTCGCGATCCTCATTAATTCCCGTTGCGTAGACGACGGGAAATACAGCCCTGCCACATTGCTTGGAAATTGGGCTTCAAATTGTTCAATGAATTTGAGCGCCTCCTCCCACCGTTCCGCTCGCACGAGCAATTGAGTAATCCGCAGAAAGGCTGGAACGAGCAGCATGAGATGCTGAACCGCTCTCGCATGTTCGATCACATAAGCATAATGTACAATCGCGATGTCCTGCTTACTATTTTCGTCCATCATCGCGCTCAGCATATACATACTGAGGCGATCCGTTTCCGCGCCGACAGCTCGTTCCCACGATCCGTCAAGCATTTTACGAAACTCCTGTGTAGACAGCTGGAGATGGCCTTGTTTGTGGTTTGATCTCAATCGATCCAGCGCGCCGCGAGCCTCAGCCCATGCCCCGTACAGTCCAACAAGCACACCGGTACAGGGAGTTGGTTTCATACAGGGCTCTTCAAGCGGAGTGAAGTTGCGCTTCGTGATCAAGGATGGCAAGAAGACACGTCCATTGACGGCGGAACACGCGGTGCAAGTGTGTTCATCGTTCGGAGTGGTATAGAGATACATCCGAACTCCCGATCGATCGAATATGTCGACCGCAAGAATTCGCCCAGCCATAACCTGCATTTTGTAGTACTGCCATATGAGCAAGAGGACAAGAATGGCGATCAAATACATTAAGAGATCAGTAGTGTAGAACATGCTCACCATCGCCCACCTTCTTTCTCTTGGTGTAGACCAGGATGCTAGTGTTGCGCAAGAAGCTTGAACTCAAGCAGTCATAACCTCGCAACAGACTACTATGTACATAAAGAATCATGAAGGTATTTCGGATTTCGCGTTTCAGTATTTTCATCTAGGTAGGGTGGACGAATAGTATGGTCGGCCAAGGAGGGATCGAACATTCGGGTCACGAGATCAGCGCGTGACCGTGTATCTCGACAAGGGCAGCTTTCCGTGACCGGTCAAATCAACGTTGCCTCGACTCCAACATCCAAAGAGGCAGGGAGTGCCTCATCCACGCGCCTATTACTCCGGGGCCACCTCAGTCGGTTTAATTGATGATGCCACATGCGCACACTTCTGTGGGCAGATTGTGAGAAAGGGGACGTGCACTCGTACATTCCGTGTCGCAGCCCGCGTAGTGCCACCTCACATTATTCATGAATGCTTTTGCTGCAATCGCGGAGCGGCGGTGATTGCGCGTGAAGCGTCGTTCGTAAAGCGTAGGACGGAAAGAGTGCATCTGTATCGTCGCATCGAGTGCGTTTCACGAGGAATACATCGTCCGGCGATTTCGCGACGAACCGTCATCAATAATGCGGGCTGGGCTCTTCCGAATAACCATGTCGGACAGGCTACTGGATCGCTCAGTGATGCACATGCGCGAGCCCTTCATCCTGGTGTTGCTTTGCCAATGTGGTGAGATCGCAGTGGATCTCGTCAGGCTGGCAACAGGCAGTTCCCATCTGAATCGTCAGATGGTTAATGCCGAAATCTGTGCTGACTTTGGCGCGGATGGTGTGAAGCAGATCATTGGTCAGGGCTGAATCGTCTCCATCGACAAGGATATGACAGGTCATCATCATCAACCGAGGCTCCACCGCCCAGATATGGAGGTCGTGGACGTTTTTCACGCCGGGGATTGCCTCAATGGTCGCAGCCATATGTGAGGCGCTGATCTTCGGCGGAGTCGATTCCAACAAGACGTCCAGGGACTCCTTAAACAACGGCCAAGCCCCTTTTGTAATGGCCACGACAACCAGCAAGCTGATCAGCGGATCGAGAATGGTCCATCCAGTCAATAGGATGGCTCCGCCGCTGATCACGACGCCCAGGGACACCCAGGCATCGCCCAGCATGTGCCAAAAGGCGCTGCGGATATTGAGATCATCCTTGGCTCCGTGCTGTAACAGAAGGGCGATACTCAGGTTGGCTGCGAAACTCAGAGCGGCGATCGCCATGACCCAGCCGCCGTCCACCGGGACCGGCTGCAGCAGCCGGTTGAGTCCCACGAGTGCGATACCGACGGCCGTAAGCAACAGGATGAATGAATTCAAGAACGCGGCAATGATGCCGGCTCGGTGATACCCAAATGTTCTGGCTTCTGTGGCAGGTCTGGCGGTGAGAATATGAGCATAGAGGGCAAGAAAGAGAGCGCCCTGGTCGACGAAGTTATGGCCTGCATCGCTCATGAGCCCGATGCTATTGAGTATCCATCCGCCGATGAACTCAGCGGCGATGATCGCCGCGTTCAGCGCCAGGGCGAGGTACAAACGGCTGCGAAGATGTGCATAGGAGGCAAGAGCGGTCATAGATAATAGTGTCGCATGTG
>JANNXZ010000219.1:0-4077 GCA_031409835.1 Nitrospirota bacterium | reverse complement strand
AAATCTCTTGCGGTCCGCGCCCTGCAATATCCTGGTGTCGAACAGGAAGCACGTACCGCCGATCGATACGTTGGCGGAGTACACGATCGCCTGGACTGAAGAAGCCCTCCGCCGGATGGAAAAGATTCCCGTATTTGCCAGAGGCGTCGCCAAGACCGCGATTCATCGCTACGCCATCGAAAAGGGCCATACCATCATCAGCAATACCGTCGTCGATTCCGCTGTGGGACACCTCCTGCCCAAGGGCGCGATGGATGCCATGCGCGCATTGGGTGGCAGCCTGGATGCCGCGGGCATCGACCGCGACAAGATGCAGGCTGACGAGTCTGTGATGAAGGATCTCATGGGTTCGACGCTCAGCGGCATGATGACAGAGGTCGTGGAAGACAAACCCAAAGTGAGCGCAGACACTCAAGCCTACTTGGACCGGATGACTCAGAATTACTTTGTCTGCGATGGCTGCGGCTACATCGGCAAGGGCGAGACGCCCGTGAAGTGCCCCGTCTGCGCCGCTGGAGGCGACCGCTTCAAACTGGTCGACAAGCAGCTTTTTGAAGCTGCGGCGCACGTAGAAGGGGTTCTCGAAACCGACATGGCCTACGATGACGTCCCCATGCAATGGACGAAAGACGCCAAAGATGGTATCCGCGCGGTCCCAGCCGGCTTCCAACGTAGACGCGCCAAGGCCAAAATCGAGAAGACCGCTCGCAAGCTCGGCATGACCACGATCACGCTGGAGTATGCCGCACCCATGATTCAGGAAGCAGCGTCGGAAGACTACACCCCCATCTTTGCCAATAAGGGAACCGGCGCTTCAACCGAAGCTCAGGCCACCGTGGCTGCGGCCACGAACGGCGCCAATGGCGCGACTGCCTCGCACGAGAACGGTCAGGGAAACGGCGACGCGGTGGCCCCTGCCCCTGCTTCTCCCTATACCTGGATGCCGGAGGCGCAATTACGGCTCGAGCGGGCTCCTGAAGGGTTTATGCGCGACTGTACACGCGCCCTCATCGAAAAACATGCCGATAAGATCGGCACCATAGTCATTACAGCTGAAGTGGCTCACGAGGGTATCGAGCAGGCCAAGGACTACATGGCGGAAGTCATGAAGACCGGCAACCTGAAGGACATGATCGCGAACCTGACCGGCAAGACAAAATCATAAGTGCTAAGTCTTGAGTTCTGAGTTGTCCCCGGAGCCTACACTTCGTTTCAACTAAACAACTCAGAACTTATAACTCAGAGCTCATAACTGGAGCATTCGTGCTGGGTAAATCTCTTCCAATTTTCAATGCCCCGTCTCTTGCTGGTGCGTTTGGAAGCATCCAGAAGCAGGTATCGCAGTTCTTTACTCCGCCATCCACGGCTCCTGCGCCGCACGACGGTCGGACGGTCGATGACTTCAAGCCCTATCTCATCGCGCTGAATCTCACGAAGCGCTGCAATCTCAAATGCGATCATTGCTATCTTGACGCGACGACGAAGTCCGCTGGCGGGGACGATGAGCTCTCGACCGAAGAGTGCTACACACTCATCGATCAGATTGCCGAGGTCAATAAGGGCTGTCTCCTTGTGATCACGGGCGGCGAACCGCTCGTCCGTCCTGATATCCTCGATATCGCACGCCATGCCGTTAAACTCGGTTTCATGGTGGTGTTCGGGACCAACGGCATGTTGATCGATGACCGGATGGCAAAGAAACTGGTCGAGATCGGCGTGATGGGCATGGGCATCAGCATCGACTCGCTCGATCCTCAGAAACATAATCGTTTTCGTGGCGTACCCGGTGCATGGGAAGCTGCACTCGCCGGCATCGAGGCCTGCAAGCGGAATGGGTTGGCCTTCCAAGTGCATTTCAGCGCACAGCCCATGAATTACCAGGAACTGCCTGAAGTGATCGATTGGGCGCACCAGCTTGGCGCCAAGGTGCTCAATGTGTTCTTCATGGTTTGCACCGGTCGTGGCGAGGAACTGACCGACATCACCCCGGCCCAGTACGAAGAGGTGCTCGGCTACCTGGTCAACTGTCAGGATAATTACAAGGGCATGCTCGTCAGGGCTCGTTGTGCGCCGCATTTCAAACGGCTGGCATATGAGAAAGATCCAAACTCCCCGATTACCAAGGCGACGGGGTATATGGGGGGCGGCTGCCTCGCCGGCACCAATTACGCGCGGGTGACTCCTAATGGCGAATTGACCCCTTGCCCCTATATGCCGCTGTCTGCCGGGAATATCCGTGAGACCAGCTTCGTCGATCTATGGGAAAAGTCCGATGTCTTCAATTCCTTCCGCTATCCGCACCTGAAAGGCAAATGCGGCGATTGCGAATACACGGATATCTGTGGTGGCTGCCGCGCGCGCCCCTACGTCGATCACGGCGACTGGTTGGACGAAGATCAATGGTGTCTCTACACCCCGAAGGGTGGCGAGAAAATCAAAGTCGCATTTAATACGCCGGAAGAAAGCTCTGTGGCGTGGGATGAGGACTCAGAAACTCGACTCAACCGGATTCCCTACTTCTTGCGCGCCATGGTGAAAAAGGGCGTAGAAAAGCACGCACGAGAACATAACATCCCTCTGATTACCATCGAACTGATGGAAGAACTCCGCAAGAAACGGTTCGGCAACGACACGCCGGTCTTCAAATTCTAACGTGAGACGTAAAACGTGAGACGTTCAGGGCCTCGTATTCGTGGCGGACCCCGTACGGTTCACCTTTCACGAGTCTAAAAGTGGACGGTCTCCAAAGCATCGTCACCGATTTCAATACGCTGATCCCGATCATCAATCATTGGATCCACTTGTTGTCGGCGGTCATCTGGATCGGCGGACTCGCGTTCCTCGTCATGGCCGTCACTCCTGGGCTGAAGAAGGCTGTTGCCAAGGAGCAGATTAAGCCGATCACCGATGCGTTCTACCAGCACTACAAGAAAGTCGCGGGCATCCTGCTCGTCGTGCTGCTGTTTACCGGTGGCATCAATTTCCACTATGTCAATCAGGCCATTACCTCGCAAACTGGCAGCGGGATTGAGCACCATGCGAAGTATCTGACCGTCTTCTTTATCAAGTTGCTTCTCGTCCTCTGTCTTCTCACCCTCTTTCTGTACACGGTACTCTTCAAGTCCGATGACGCAGAGGAAAGCGCAGAAGAAAAGGTAGAAGAATCCTATGAGGCGATCCCCTTTCAACAAGCCGCGCTCTGGATCGGCCTCTTCATCCTCCTCTGTGCCGCTGCGATGAAGCATCTCCATCAATAGATCAGGCTCCCCGCAGTTTTCACCTAGCGCACTTCCCCGTGGCTGTATCTCGGAGGATAAGAAGCGTACAGAATCAGATACGCCTCTGTCCTGTAGGCTCGTCTTTCTGGCTCACCCGCCAAACCAAGCCCACTCAACGACTTACGTCGCAGGCCACGAATTATTTTGATCGAGAGAGCCTTGGTACGAGGGTTGCTGTATGGATGCAGTTCTCTCATCGTCCGATGTGCAAGGGGACAAAGCCGATGGTCAGGAACTGGAAATTATTTGGCGAAGCGAAATGCCGGTGGATCCCCACTCAAGAGGGTTATACCTCTCATGCAAGTGGGACTACCTCTGGATTATGCCCATCTGGAGCCCTCCCACCGCCATGAGCTTCTGCCATCGGGGCCGCGTCCTGCCTTTCTTCAGCAGGGGCGCGGCCCTCCCATCTGACAGGGCTGGCTGAGGCGTGAGAGTTAGACCATAGTTCGAGGACTCACTCACTTCTGAGCAACCTGGAAAGGAATGCATGTCGTTGAGCAATCAGCCCGTTCAAAATCACTCGATAAAAAATGATCACACCGGGACGAGTAGTTCGTCTTTCAGACCGGGCCAGGCTGGCCGGCAACAGCCTAGAAAAATCAGGTTAACGGTCAGCCTTCCCGGTGATCTCGTAGATCGTTTGCGCGATGCCGTATATTGGAGCCCGAGTTTGACGCTCGCATGGCTGATCGCTCAGTCCATACGGACTTCCCTGGCAGAGATGGAGGTTGTGCGGCAGGAGCCTTTCCCAAAACGAACGAACGCGCTTCGCGCGGGGCGACCTCGATTGGTAGGT
>JANNXZ010000218.1:0-3246 GCA_031409835.1 Nitrospirota bacterium | reverse complement strand
TCCCAACCAAGGTAGGTAGAACAGCAGCCCTGTTCGCTCTTGTGGACCAGCCTGGTGGCTCTGAGGCGACTCCAGACAAAACTATCCAGATCCGTGTATGACGCAATGGCATGAAACGTTCCTTTCTCATGCCAGTGGAAGGCCTCTCCTTGAAGGAGCACGCCGACATCGTTCTCGTTGGTTCTGCCCCCAGTTGGACGATCTTCCTGTTTCCACCGAAACTGAGGGCCGGCAAACCCAATGAAGTTCCATGGCCCCTGAATAAACTTGATTCCCAACGACGGGGACGCAAACTGAACCTCGGCATCACGCTTTACTCCGTTATCTTTGAACGTATAGCCGAGCCCGGCTCCCATGACTTGAATGAAAGGTTGGAGGTTCGACTCTCCCGGTGTGATCGGCGTCCGAACACCCAAATACGTGTAGTATTGGCCCTGATGGTCAATTTGATAACCGGTAAAGACGTCCCCGGCTGCTGCGACACCAGGCCACAACAAGGCCAGGCACAATGCTATGCCGCAAGAGAAGTGCGTTCTCGCCATTGGTCTGCTCCCTTGTCCACTTGTTCGATTGTAAAACCGACCAGCACGGTTCCTTCACATTGCATTGCCCATCGCCGGCGGACCTTCAACGCAACGGATTCCACATACAGGGTCCCATTCTCGCCGACAAGATCGATCGTTCCAGGGATATTCACCGAGAGACCGGTCGCTGAAATCTGCTCAACTGTACCTTCCAGGGTACGGTCTGGCAAGACTAGGCGACAATTCTCCCGATACGGTACACGAAGGTCATTCCGATGTGACTTTCTCGATGGCTTGACGACTTTTTTGAATACACGCAGCAGGGACCATAAGCTCTGAAATATCCCTGGCTCAGCTTCGGGTTGATTCCAGGCATGGGAGTCTGAAAATACGGCGGCGACTAATGCGTCGCTGGTCTTCTCGTCCACATCGATGAATTTCAGCCCGATCTCTACGGTGTCCGATGACACCTGTTTCTGGCGGCACATTCGACTTTCAATGGTGAGACAGTCCCCTCCAGGAGTGATGACGCTGAAGCGCAGATGGTCTTGGCTTTCCAGTAGCTGCCTATTCACCCGAATAAGAGCGCCGGTTTCATTCATGTCTTCCACCGTGCCGCTGAACTGTTCCCCAGCCGCGATCAACTCACAGGGCAGCCGGTGCCTGATGCGAAATGTTTTGCGCCACTCTGGCAGCTCTGCCGCAGCCAGAATCACCACGCCGAGCAACAGGAGATTGACTGCCCCCCAGAAAAGGCTGACCTCCAAACCCGGAGGAGGAACGTGTGCCAGCCAGAGGCGGATGCCCGTCACCAGTCCTGCCACGAGCAACCCCATGATGATGAGGTGAGGCAGGATGTAGGAAAATCGTGAGACCCCGCGCCGTTCTTCTTGCGTCACCCCTTTGGGGGTGATGACGAATGGGCGTTTCTTCCAGGGCCGTATCGCGGTCTTGAGCACCGTCCAACTCAGTGCGAGGCTGCCCGCCGTTTCATACACGTCAGACCAGAAGGCATTCCGCGTACCCCGGCTGACGGTCCGCAGCATCACGAGCGTCGCCAGATAATAGGATCCGAAAAAGTTGACGAGCGACGGGACATCAGCCGTGACAGGAATGATTCCGAGCAGCAGCGCAAGCAATGGAGCCGCGAGACAGACGACCCGAGGCAGTCCGTGCAGGAAGTAAAAAATGGACGCGAAGTAGCCGAACCGTTGCGAGAGCGTGAGGCCTCGCATGGTGAACGGATTCGTCTGAAAGAAGATTTGCACGTGGCCCGTCGCCCATCGCACTCGCTGTTTCATCGAACTTTCGAAGCTTTCCGGCATCAGCCCGGCTGCCAGCACCTTATTGAGATAGCATGACCGATAGCCTTTCGCATGGATCACCATGCTCGTGTGAATGTCTTCGGTCACGGTCTCGGTGCGGAACCCGCCTATTTCAGCCAACACACGACGGCGGAACAACCCACAGCTTCCCGCGAAGAACGCGCTATTATGCCGATCGCGGCCAGCTTGCAGCACGCGATAGAACAAGGCTTGCTCATTCTTGAGGACTCCCTCCAATTGCAGATTCCTCTGGAATACGTCGGCATTGTAGAAATGATGCGGCGTTTGGACAAATGCCACTTGTTCATCCTGGAAAAATCCTACCGTATCCTTCAAGAAGCTACCGGTCGGGACGTGATCGACGTCGAAGATCGCAATGAATTCTCCCGAGGTTTCTTGCAAGGCATGGTTCAGATTTCCTGCTTTGGCGTGTTGCCGATCTGCCCGGCGGATGTATCCACAGTTCAACGACGCCGCGACTGCCCTGATCTCGTCCCGCTGACCATCGTCGAGCACATGCACCCGGTAGCGGTCCTTGGGATAGTCCTGATTGATGCACCCGATGAGCGTGCGGCGAAGAATGCTCAGAGGCTCATCGACAACCGTGACGAAGATATCGACGATCGGATAGCTGCGCAATGGCACCGGTTGGCGTTCGAGCGGCGACCAGGCGTGGTAGGCAAGCAAGAGGATTTGGACAAAGGCGTAAGCTTCTGCCGTATAGACCGTCCAACTCGCCAGCAGACTCGCCCAATCGCTGGTGTTCAGGGTATAGAGGCCTCGCCACACCAAGTACCGTGCATACAAGAACAGGGTCAACACCAAGATGATCTGATGCCCTCGTTTCTTCCAACTGAGGAGGCTGACAACTGCCAGAACCGCAAGCGACAGTGGGATGGCCACCGAGGAGTTATAGAAATAATTAAGCCATGTCATAGCCGTTTCCTTTCTAAGACTCCCTATAAATCCTGCTGTTCAGCTGCCGGCCCAGACCATGATTTCTGCGGCTGTCTTCTCTTAGCTGCGTGCATGACTCACCTTAGAATGGGATGGCTTTTCTGCCTATACCGAGGATGGAGGGGGAGCCGTTATACGGGCGAGGGGGTACTTCTTGAGAGGGGCAGGCCGCAGACGATCTGGGGCGAGTCAGGCGTGGATTATCAAGAAATCATGGATTTTTGAGGATGGTTTGCTATGGTTTGCAGAGATATCCCCGTCATCACATGACACCACAGCCCTCTACCATATGACCACGATACCCACCTTCAGAATCCTGATCGCCCTTGGCTTCCTCGTCCTTTTCGCCGGTCTCTACAGTATCCGTTGGCCATTCCAAGCGTATGAGCAGAAGCCAACCACGTCCGGGAATCCAGTTGTCGCGACTGTAGGAACAGACT
>JANNXZ010000217.1:0-3495 GCA_031409835.1 Nitrospirota bacterium | reverse complement strand
GCATCTGCACGTCGAAGCGTGATCGTACGGCCCTCTCGGTCGAATATGACCCGAAGGCGCTCTCGCCTGGCCATCGCCAGTTGTCTGGCGAGCCGGAGCTCCGACGCAATCTCTATGGTCACGCTGCGTGCCTGCACCCTTGCGGCCACTGTCTGATAACTCGGCACGGCCAGTGCCGCTATGATGCCCATGATCGCTAGTACGATGAGAAGCTCCGTCAAGCTCCAGCCTTGTTCCTGTGGTTGTGATTCTCTTGGCATGCTCCACTCTCGCAGAAGAGTTCTCCTTACGAGGATGAACGTGGTCTCAAGACCCGTGCCCACGCTGGTCCACGGCTAGATAACTGAATGATTGGTGAGGAGCGGGAGCAAAATACTTTGCAAGTTCACGCGGTTTCGCGTTGTCATGAGGAAACATGGAAGTGGAATCAGCCCTGGACTGGGCAAGAAAGAGGAAGGGAACCAGAGAAACATCCCATTATTTAGATACAGGGATTTACCCGAAGAGATACAGGGAGAAAGCTAGAAGGTAGGGCCAAGAAAACCTTGATACCAATCGAGGAGTGGTTGGGCAAAAAATAGGGAGAGGAGCGCGCCCAACACAAGGAAGGGGCCAAAGGGAATATAGTCATCACGCTTAGTAATACGCAGGGCGATCAAACTGATCCCGATGATAGAACCAGTGAGCGAGCCGATCATGATGGTGAGGAGCGCCGGCTTCCAGCCAAGAAACGCGCCGATCATTGCCAGCAACTTGATATCGCCGCCTCCCATTCCCTCTTTGCCGAAAAGATAAGGGCTCAGCCAAGCCAGGAGCCAGAGGATACCGCCTCCCACAGTGAAGCCGAGCACCGAGTTGATCACACCCACCGGCAACACGGTCACTGCGCCCAGAAATCCGACCACCATTCCCGGTATGGTAATGACATTGGGGATCATCTTATGGGTGAGATCCGTTCCCGTCACCACGACCAGCGCCGAAAACAGCAGGGCATAGAGAGCGGTCGTCCACGTTGGACCGAAGTACCATAAGACGGTGAGATAGCCGAGGGCGTTGGTGACTTCGACGAGGGGGTAGCGTATCGAAATTGGCGTGCGGCAAGCCCGACAGCGTCCACCAAGCCACAGGTAGCTCAACAGAGGAATATTGTCGTAGAACTCGATAGGGTGGGCGCACAGGGGACAATGGGAGCCGGGCCAGACGATCGATTCGCCTCGGGGCAGTCTGAAGATACAGACGTTGAGAAAACTGCCGATCAACGCGCCGAGAATCCCGACCGCAACATAAAGAAGCCATTCGTACATAATTGTCTCAGGAACAGACTCTGGCTCGAAACACGCTGGTGGCTTTGCATGCCAAATGAAATACACTAGGCAGCTTCACCTGAACCGACTTCCTCTAGTTTACTTATGGCCAGAGGGCTCTTATAATCGCTGCCTGCTGGACGAGAGTGACTCTTGACTTTACTCCGTCACGGTGAATTATACCGTACTACTTTATTCGATAAAGGAGAACATGATAATGGCACGGACTACAAAGACGAAAACCAAACTTTCTCTAGCCGATCTGACCCCGCCACCTCGCAAGAAGCGGCCTGAGTCGCTCACCAGCCGGGAGAAAGAGATTCTTGAACTGATTTGGGCCGGGTTCAAAAACAAGGAAATTGGTCAACGACTCAAGATCAGCGTCAAGACCGTCGAGGCGCATCGGGCCAACATGATGAAAAAGATGCGCGTGTCGAACACGGCTCAGCTGCTCAAAACCGCGATCCAAGACGGGACGATCAAGATTCGATAGGCTTCGCCTGCGGCGCTACGCTCTTGCGTCGCTGGCGGACCACTTCGAACAACGTGACGGCTGCTGCAGCCGAGACATTCAACGACTGTATGCGGCCCTGCATCGGAATCCTGATGCGGTCGTCGCACTCTTTCAGCACACCAGAGCGAAGGCCTTCCCCTTCCCCTCCAAGCACTAGCGCAATTGGCCCAGTCATGTCGATATCGGTATGGAGCTTCGTCGCCTGTGGGTCCACGCCGTAGACCCACAGGCCTGCCTCTTTGAGATCCTGAATCAGACGGATCAGATTGCCCACACGCCCGACGGAAATATGATCAAGCGCTCCTGCTGACACTTTCGCCACCACTGATGTCAGGCCGACTGCGCGACGCTCCGGGATGAACACTCCATGGACACCAGCCGCTTCAGCCGTCCGCAAGACCGCCCCTAAGTTGTGTGGATCTTCAACCCCGTCAAGGAGTACGAGAAATGGCTTCTCGCCTCGGGTCTTCGCTCGATCGAGAATCTGCTCCGTCGTCTCGTAGGATTTCGCAGCGATGAGCGCGACCACACCCTGGTGGGTTCCGCCAGGCGCCAGACGGTCAAACGCTTGCGGCGGCTCGATATGAACAGGTACTCCTTGCGCCTTCGCAAGTTGGACAAGGTCGTGGAATTGCCGATCGGTGCGGAGAACAAGAAGCCGCTGCAAGGGCCGCGTACCGGCGCGCAAGGCTTCGCGCACGGCATGCAGCCCGTAAATCAGTTCCGGCGGACTATCGCTTCCACCGGCTGGTGCCGTCGGGCTTGTCCTCGACGACGATGCCGTGGGAGGCGAGGGACTGACGAATCTCGTCGGCCTTCTTGAAGTCTTTCTGTTTTCTGGCTTCATTCCGTTCCGCAATTTGTGTCTCAATCTCCTTATCCGACACGCGTATTTTAGGCGAAAATTTCACACCGCCACCTGAAATTTCTAAATATCCAGACCCGACCTTTAATTCATAATCCCACCGGTCTAATTGGAACAATCCCAACACGCCGCCCAGCATACGAAACGCCTGGCGCGCCTGCTGTCTCCCTTGTGTTGAAAGTCCAACATCAAGCAACTTGTTTACGTCGCTACGGAGCCTCTGAAGTTCGGCAACCGCCACCGGCGTATTAAAGTCATTGTCCATGGCTTTCCGGAACGACTCTTGAGTTCGATCAACAGACGACGGGAGATCTTTGTCGCCCACTGTGTCGCTTTCTGATTCACGGAGTCGATTAAACAATCCGTAGAACCCCTCCAACGCCTGCTTCGCTTCCTGCAAGGCTTGGTCGGAAAAATCCAGTGGGCCATGATAGTGAGTCGAAAGGAGGAAGTATCTCAGGACTTCGCCCGTGACATCCTTCGACCATTTGGAATTCTCAAAGATTTCTCTGATGGTAAAAAAATTCCCCAGGGACTTGGACATCTTCTCCTGATTGATCTGCACAAAACCATTGTGGACCCAGTAACGCGCAAACTCCTTGCCGGTGGCGCCACAGGACTGAGCGATTTCGTTTTCATGGTGAGGGAAAATGAGGTCCATCCCTCCGCCGTGAATGTCGAATGTTTCACCGAGCTGCTTCATGGACATAGCCGAGCATTCGATGTGCCAGCCGGGACGCCCTAGGCCCCAAGGGCTCTCCCATGACGGCTCGCCCGGTTTGCTGCTCTTCCAGAGCGCGAAATCCATCGGA
>JANNXZ010000216.1:0-2695 GCA_031409835.1 Nitrospirota bacterium | reverse complement strand
GACTTTCGCATCCATGTCGAGCTCCATCCCCAGCAAGAGCCCGAGGCCACGCACCTCTCGCACCACCCGGTGCCGCGCCTTACAATCGGATAAGCCCTTCGCGAAATACTCTCCCATCTGGCGCGCATGATCGAGCACGTGACCTTCCAGCAGGGCACGACAGACGGCCAAACCTGCCGCACACGCGAGCGGATTGCCACCGAATGTCGAGGCATGACTGCCGGGCGAGAAGGCTTTCGCAACCGAATCCGTCGCAAGGCAAGCGCCGATGGGCACGCCACCACCCAATCCTTTCGCCAACGTCATGATGTCCGGCTGCACGCCGAACTGTTCATAGGCAAACAGGGTCCCGGTGCGTCCCATCCCGGTTTGTATTTCGTCGAACATCAACAGCACGTCTTTTTTCGAGCACAGGTCTCTCACCTGCTTCAGGTACTCGTGATCCGCGGCGTGGACGCCCCCCTCACCCTGAATCGGCTCGAGTAACACCGCTGCGGTCTTGTCGGTCACGGCCCGTTCCAGTTCTTCCAGATTATTGAAAGCGACATAGCGAAAACCCGGGAGCAACGGCTCATAATCTTTCTGAACTTTATCCTGGCCCGTGGCCGTCAATGTCGCAAACGTCCGACCGTGGAACGAGTTCTTCATCGTCACGATCTCGAACCGCCCGGCTCCATACTTGTCATGGGAATACCGGCGGGCTAGCTTGATCGCCGCTTCATTCGCCTCCGCCCCGCTGTTGCAAAAGAACACCTTGTCGGCAAACGAGTGATCCACCAGCATCTGTGCCAGCTTCACTTGCGGTTCAGTGTAATAGAGGTTCGAGGTATGGATCAGTTGCGCAGCTTGGCGCTGGATCGCCTGAACCAGATCTGGGTGGCCATGCCCGAGGACGTTCACCGCAATCCCGCCAACAAAGTCGAGGTACTCTCGCCCCTCGAGATCGTACACCTTCGTCCCCCGCCCTCGCACGATCGAGAGCGGTTGACGCGTATAGGTCTGCATCAAATAACGTGCGGCGTCCTGCTTCAGCTCTTCTGTCGGCATGACAGACGTATCTCCTTGTAAAGTAAGGGAAGGTAGCATAGGCCTATCGATGGAATCAACTTACCGCTTCTTTACCCAGACGGCACTTCCATTGTGATACTCTCGGGTGGATGAAACTCTGCGCACAGTGCCACCAGCAGAACCAGGAAGACTCCAAATTCTGCTACCAGTGCGGAACCGCACTTGCCGTCGAGCCTGAACCACCGATCGCGGCCCCCGTGGCCCCCGCCGCCCCCATCATCCACCCCGATGAACATCTCTGGCGTCAATTCATCGGCCCCTACGCCGATCAATATCTGAAACATTTTAAAAAGTTTGGATTGGGGGAAAAGCCGAAGTTCGCCCTGACGTGGAATTGGCCAGCCTTTCTCTATATTTCCTTCCTCTGGTTTCTCTACCGAAAGATGTATACGTATGCGGCGGTCTATGCCCTCGGTCCGATGATCTCGACCTACTTGACCGGCGACATGACCGTGGGCCTCATCTGGAGCATCATGGCCGGAGCGACCGCGAATTATGTGTACTACTGGCACTGCCGTGAACATATCGGCGAAATCAAGCGGGGCACAGGGCTGGATCCGGCGAAGCAGGATGAAGCACTGAAAGAAAGTGGAGGCGTCCAGTCCTACGTGATCTGGATCGGAGTCGCCTTATATGTGTTGTTCGCGATCACCATGTTCAAAATGCTTCAGGATGGGCTGCCGGATGGTGAACGGCCGCTAGAGAAACCGGCGAAGCCCACCGCAACTAGCAGCGTGTAACACTGAGTGTGCGTAAGTTTGTCTGACGTACGCTAGTCGACGGCGTGAGCGATCGAGCCAACAATCCTCTTCCCACGTTTCATTCTTCTGGTTCGAAGTGTCAAGTCAAGCAACGACCCCGGTGATCCACCAAAAAGCCTTCTCTCCATGCCATTCCCAGCAGGATTGAACACGAGTGCCAGGGAGGAATGGGGCCATTTCCAGGGCAACTCCCTCCCAAGTTGGGGTGCTTTCTCTAAGGGAAAGAGGTATTCTGCGGCACCAAATGATCACCCCCTACCACGCCAAATACTTCGCGCATGAATTCACTAAACATTGGGTTTCCGGCGTGCCACCCGCCGGCAACGCCAACTACGCCTGGGTGCAGTACTTCATCCACCACATCACGCCCCTCACCTTTCCCGACCAGACCAAACCGCTTGCGCTTCCCCTAGAGGGACTGACTGCGCGGGCGATCAGAAGGCACCTAACCATCGATGAGCGTATGTGGTTCAACCGGATGATTGGGGAGCACGGAGAGGCCGAGGTGCTCAAGCTGTGGCCCAGCTACGAAGTGCAGCTCAACTTCGCGCGATCGCTCTGACGCCGTATCTTTACACCCCACCGTTCCTACCCTCTGCCAACTACGTGTATTACCTTCGCCGTGCTGTTGCGAATCCAACGCGGCGCAGCCTAGAATCGGCCTTCCTGCGAGGCCCCTATGCCCTTCTTAATTCGCCCCTGCCGTCGCTTTCCCGTGTAATGCTCCGTCACATACAACGCTGGACCATTCCAGGGCCAAGGAACCGTGTGAAACCTCTCCTATACTGGATGGCGGTCATACACGAACTGAATCAACTGCCCCTGAATCAGGAAGCCAAACGCTGGCTCCGTCTGGTTCCGTACCC
>JANNXZ010000215.1:0-1916 GCA_031409835.1 Nitrospirota bacterium | reverse complement strand
TCCAATCCGTTTGAGCGGTTGATCCCGGCGGCTCTCGATGGGCGCGATCTGAACCCGCTCCTACAGGATCCCGGTATGGTGATCCATCCGCCGATGCTTTATATGGGGTACGTTGGGTTCTCCGTGGCGTTTTCTTTTGCGATTGCCGCGCTCTTGGGGGGCACGTTGGATGCGGCTTGGGCGCGCTGGTCTCGCCCCTGGACCACAGTCGCCTGGTGTTTTATGACCGTCGGTGTCGCAATGGGGAGCGGGTGGGCCTATTACGAGCTGGGATGGGGTGGCTGGTGGTTCTGGGATCCGGTCGAAAACGCTTCCTTCATGCCCTGGCTGGCCGGCACCGCGTTGATGCACTCGCTGGCGGTCACCGATAAACGGGGCGGCTTCAAAGCCTGGAGTGTGTTGCTCGCCATTATGGCGTTCTCGCTCAGCTTGCTCGGAACCTTCTTGGTCCGCTCCGGCGTATTGACGTCAGTGCATGCGTTTGCCACCGATCCGAAGCGTGGCTTATTCATTCTCATATTCCTGGCCGTGGTGATTGGTGGCTCGTTAGTCTTGTATGCGTGGCGGGCGCCCCGCGTGGGTTTGGGCGGGGGCTTCGCCCTGATCTCGCGTGAAGGAATGTTGCTGGCAAACAATGTGTTGTTGATTGCGGCCTTGGGATCGGTGCTCTTGGGCACCTTGTATCCCTTGTTCTTGGATGCGTTGGATCTCGGCAAAATCTCGGTCGGTCCGCCGTACTTCGACACCGTCTTTCTCCCGCTGATGACCCCTGCCATCTTTTTGATGGGGATCGGGCCGCTGGCCCAATGGAAGCAGGCGAGCTTACCGGCTTTGGCCATCCGCCTGCGCTGGGCCTTCGGCGTCAGCGTGGTGACCGCCGTGGCGTTGCCGTGGCTCATGGGTCAATGGACGCCGCTGATTAGTCTGGGACTTCTACTAGCCTTTTGGATTCTGACGACGATCCTGGTGGATCTGCGGGAGCGGCTGCTCCAGGCCGAGGGCGGCAGCATCGGGGGCCGCGTGGCTGGCCTGCCCCGCGCCTATTGGGGCATGGTCCTGGCTCACTGCGGCGTGGCCGTATTTATTCTCGGCGTGACCATGGTGAAGGGCTTTGAAGTGGAACAAGACGTGCGAATGAACGTCGGTGAGACGGCCACGCTCGGCGGCTACTCGTTCCGTTTTGACGGGACACAACAGGTCAATGGCCCGAACTATGTTGCGGCGCGGGGGACATTTCAGGTGAGCAAGGACGGCCGCGAGGTGACCGTGATGTATCCCGAGAAGCGACGGTACTTCGTGCAGAACCAGACGATGACCGAAGCGGCAATTTCACCGGGGTTGTTGCGCGATCTGTACGTGTCGTTGGGCGAGCCGATCGAGGGTGGAGCCTGGAGCGTGCGGCTCTATCACAAGCCGTTCATCGATTGGATTTGGGGAGGCTGTTTGGTCATGGCGTTGGGCGGTGTCCTGGCCGTGAGTGATCGACGCTATCGGCTGGCGTGGCGGCGGAAAGAGGCCGCGGTGCCGGCGGCGACGCAGACGGCGCGCCCGACCGTCTCATGAACCGGTTTCTCATCCCGTTCGGGCTCTTCGTCGTTGTGGTCGGTTTTCTTGCCGTCGGACTGACGCTCAACCCGCGTGAATTGCCGTCTCCCTTAGTCGGAAGGGCGGCTCCTGAGTTTTCACTGCCGCAGCTCCACGATCAAGGTAAAACAATTTCGTCAAACGATCTCAAGGGCAAGGTCTGGCTGCTCAACTTCTGGGCGTCCTGGTGCGGGGGCTGCAAGGACGAGCACCCGGTACTCATCCACCTCGCACAATCCGGAGTGGTGCCCATCTACGGCATGGATTATAAGGATCAACGGAACGAGGCTCTGGCGTGGTTGAAGGAGTGGGGCAACCCCTATCAGATTGTT
>JANNXZ010000214.1:0-10361 GCA_031409835.1 Nitrospirota bacterium | reverse complement strand
GTCACGGTCATTTTTTGGCAGGACCACGATCCTATCGGCGATGCCAAGCCCTTTGGTCACCTCGCCGAACGCCGTGTACTTTCTATCGAGGAAAAGGGACGTCTCGACGACAATGAAAAACTGAGACCCCGCAGTGTCAGGCTCGTTCGCCCGCGCCATCGACACAATGCCGCGCTTGTGAGAAATATCGCTGAACTCCGCCTTGAGCAAGACAGGATTGCCTTTCTCATCCTTGGGCCCGCCCTGCCCATAGGTGTCCTTTCGCAGCGAGCTCTTGGTATTGGGATCGCCACCCTGGATCATAAAACCTGGGATAACCCGGTGAAAGATCGTCCCATCGTAAAATCCTGACTTGGCCAGCTTGATAAAATTTTCAACATGCCTTGGGGCGACATCCGGATAGAGCTTGATATGGATGTCTCCAAACTTCGTCTTGATAATGGCTCTCGGGCCACTGTCTGGCAGAGGAGCGACCGGTTTCACATCGGCATTTCCGCCACAGCCAGTGAGGAGACCGATCCCCAACAGCACTCCACACAGCATGAGATTTCTCATCGCGACAGAGCCACGCATCATTGCCCACCAACCTTGCTTCATTTACTCGACCACCACGACTGTGATCTCCGCCCGTTCATTCGGAAGGTCATGGCTGTTTTTCGGCAAGCTGACAATCTTATCCGCCACCTCCATCCCCTTCACCACCTCGCCAAAGACCGTATACTGCCCATCGAGAAAATTCGAATCCTTGACGACGATGAAGAACTGCGAACCGGCGCTGTTCGGGTCGTTCGTCCGTGCCATGGAAAGAATCCCTCGCCGGTGAGGAATGTCGTTGAACTCAGCTTTGAGCTTCTGGCTCGGCCCCCCCTGACCATAGGTCTCCGGCTTATTCAGATCTTTCGTATTAGGATCGCCGCCCTGAATCATGAACCCTGGAATCACTCGATGAAAGATCGTGCCGTTATAAAAGCCTGATTTCGCCAACGCAATGAAGTTTTCAACATGCTTAGGCGCCTTCTCAGGAAAGAGGACGACGTCCATATCGCCAAACTTCGTTTTGATCGTGGCCTTGGGACCTTTTGCCCCTTCTACCTTCCCCGCCGGAGCTTTGTCGGCTGCGAAAAGAGTTCCCATGCCCAGCAACAGACTCCCACCGAGCACGAGCGTCACCGCCGCCATCCTCACTATCATTCGTCTCTGCATCATCAACCTCCCTGAAATAAAAAAACTGGTCCCGTTATAAAGTAACCCTACTGTGCCGACCGGATTAGATCCCCACCTGTCGGAGGGCCTGCTTCGCCGCCTGTTGCTCCGCTTCCTTTTTGCTTCGCCCGGACCCCGCACCCACGACCTCGCCCTGAATGGACAGTTCTACCTCGAATAACTTCTGGTGGTCGGGTCCTGTTTCTCGAACAGTCGCATAGCGTGGCAATGTGTCATACCGCTGTTGACACCACTCCTGAAACTGGGTCTTGTAGTCGCCCGCTCCAGGCTGCTCTTGTTGCGCGGCAATATGCGTGAGTTCCTCAGAGAAAATGTGGCGCGTCACCGTGCGGCTTGCTTCGAATCCTCCGTCAAGATGAACCGCCGCAAGCACTGCCTCCAGCGCATCGGCCAACAACGAGTCTTTCTCCCGCCCCTTCGAACGGTCCTCCCCGCGCCCGAGCTTGAGGTGCTCCCCCAGCCTGAGCCGACGGGCCACCTGCGCCAGCGATGCCTCGCTCACCAACTGCGCTTTCAGCTTCGAGAGGGTCCCCTCTGAAGACTGCGGTAACGCGGAGGCCAGATACTCACTCATCACAAGCGACAACACGGCATCGCCAAGAAATTCGAGCCGCTCGTTATGTTGAGTCGAAGCCGCTTTCTGCTCGTTGACGAGAGAGGAGTGAGTCAAGGCTTCCTCGAGCAAGGCCAGCGCCTTAAATCGATAGTCCAACGAGGATTGGAGTGAATCGGCAGAGGAAACCGAAGTCATAGTGGCAAGCGCATCCCTCGCACTGGCCTATTAGGCGTCTAGCTTCCTGAAAAGCAGGCAGGCATTGACCCCGCCGAACCCGAAAGAATTCGACAGTGCCACTGTCACCGCAGCCGGTCTAGCCTTGTGCGGAATATAGTCCAGATCGCAGGCAGGATCAGGATGATCCAAGTTGATCGTCGGGGGAAGTATCCCGTGGTGAAGCGCGAGCACCGTAAACACCGCTTCAATTCCACCGGCTGCTCCGAGTAAGTGGCCGGTCATCGACTTGGTCGAACTCACCGGGATGCGGAAGGCCTGCTCACCGAATACCTGTTTGATGGCCTTGGTCTCAATGGCATCCGCCATCGTCGACGTGCCATGCGCGTTGATGTACCCAACCTGGTCCTTGCCGATACCGGCATCCTTGAGCGCCAGTTCCATGCACCGAGCTGCGCCTTCTCCCTCTTCAGACGGAGCCGTAATATGGTAGGCGTCGCTGTTCATGCCATAACCGATCAATTCGGCATAGATCCGAACGCCACGCCGGCGCGCATGCTCCAGTTCCTCCAAGACCACGACTCCAGCGCCTTCGCCGAGCACGAACCCGTCGCGGTCTTTATCGAACGGCCGGCTCGCTTTTGTCGGGTCATCATTACGAAACGACAAGGCTTTCGATGCGGCAAATCCTGCAACTCCCAACGGCGTAATGGCGGCTTCCGCCCCGCCCGCAATCATGACATCAGCATCGCCTGCCTGAATCAATCGATAGGCATCACCGATACAGTGGTTACCTGTCGCACAAGCCGTCACCGCGCAGGAGTTCGGTCCCTTGGCGCCCAGTCTGATCGCCACCTGCCCAGAGGCCAGGTTAATGATGGTCATCGGAATGAAAAATGGCGAGACGCGCCCGGGGCCTTTTTCCTGCAGAATCTTGTGGTAGTGCTCGATCGACCCAAGCCCCCCGATACCCGATCCGATATACACACCGACTTTCGTGGCCTCTTCCGGCGCCACGGTGAATCCCGCATCATCCACCGCCAGCTGGGCCGCGCCCACGGCATAATGGATGAACGTATCCATCTTTTTGATTTCTTTTTTCTCGATGAACTGGGCTGGATCGAAGTCTTTCACTTCGCCGGCGATTTGGGCATCGTAGGCTGCAGGGTCGAATTTTGTGATTCGACCGATCCCAGATTCACCGGCACAGATGGCCTTCCACGTTTTTTCGACACCCGTCCCCAAAGGCGTGATCAGCCCCAGACCGGTCACCACAATCCGCCTGGTCGAACGAGGGCTCATCACAACCTGCGACCGCTAGGCCTTTTCCTTAATGTAGTCCAGCGCTTTCCCGACCGTCAGAATCTTCTCTGCGTCTTCGTCAGGGATCTCGATGCCGAATTCTTCTTCGAGGGCCATCACCAACTCAACCGTGTCGAGCGAGTCGGCGCCAAGATCTTCCACAAAGCTGGCCTCTGGCGTAACCTCGTCCTCTTCAACTCCGAGCTGCTCACCGATAATCTTTTTTACCCGTTCATCCACAGTACCCATTGATTTCCCCGCCTCGTTCCCCATCCTAGATCCTCCTTGTTGCTGCGAGCCTGACGCCGCAGCATCGTATAATGTTCTGTCCGCTCAGTCTCAGGGCATCAACATCCCCCCGTTCACGTGCAACACGTGCCCGGTGATGTAGGCTGCCTCGTCCGACACCAGAAACCGCACTGCCGACGCAATATCGGCCGCGGTGCCCAGTCTTCCCAATGGAATTTGCTTCTGAAGCGTTTCTTTCACCTCTGCCGACAACCCCTGCGTCATGGCCGTATCGATGAATCCTGGCGCGACCGCGTTCACCGTCACTGAGCGGCTCGCATATTCCCGTGCCACCGTCTTGGTCAACCCGATCACCGCCGCCTTCGACGCCGCATAGTTGGCCTGACCCACATTACCCATCACCCCGACGATCGACGCAATGTTGACGATACGACCATAGCGTTGTTTAGTCATCGGGAGCAAGACCGCCTTCGTACAGTTAAACGTCCCATTCAAATTAACTTGCAGCACCAGATTCCAGTCTTCTTCCTTCATCCGCAACAACAGCCCGTCTCGTGTAATCCCGGCATTGTTCACCAGAATATCGACCTTCCCCCACTCCTTGAGTACCTGGTCGACCATCGCTTTGGTATCGGCGGCAACGGCCACATTCACTTTGATGTTCATCGCCTTGCGGCCCAACTGCTCCACCGCCGCAACCGTATCCTTCGACCGGCTCGGATCAAGATCGGCGACCACGATGTCGGCCCCGGCTTGCGCCAATGACTCGGCAATAGCCCGGCCGATCCCTTGCGCCGCCCCTGTGACAATCGCGACCTTACCCGCTAACAACATGCGTTGCGTCCCCCGTTAATCGTTATTCGTGATTCGTTAAACGTTTAATGGTTCACATTTAATGTCTTCAACGTCATTTCGAGCGACTTAGGATCGTTGACGTTCATGGTCACCGCGTCCGGAAAAATCCGCTTGATCAAGCCGCTGAGCACTGTTCCAGGCCCAACCTCGACGAATGTCGTCACACCCATCGCAGCCATGGCTTTCACCGAATCTTCCCAGAGCACCGACGAAGGAAGTTGTCGCACCAGCGATGCTTGAATGTCGCTCGCCTTCGTGATGGCTTTCGCCTCGGCATTGTTAATCAACGGCATCTTGAGATCGGACCAGGTGATCCCCGCCAAATCTTCGGCAAGCCGATCGGCAGCCTTTTGCATCAGCGGCGTATGCACCGGCACACTTACGGGAAGAGGAATCGCCCGCTTACATCCCTTGGCCTTCGCCAGTTCAATAGCCCGTTCCACGGCTGCCTTTTCCCCGGCAATGACAATCTGACCGGGTGAGTTGAAATTTGCCGCAGCCACGATCCCCACAGATGAGGCCTCACTGCACACCTCTTTCACTATATCTGCTGTGAGGCCAAGCAACGCAGCGACAAGGCCTGTCCCAGGCAGGACGGCTTCAGCCATATAGCGACCTCGCTTCTGTACAATGGCCACCGCCTCACGATAAGTCATTCCCTCAGCGGCAACAAGAGCCGAGTATTCACCCAGGCTATGACCGGCCACTGCGATCGGCGCAACGCCCAACGGTTTGAACGCCTGGAGTGCGGCAAGACTGCTTACCAACAATGCTGGCTGAGTATATTCCGTGAGATTCAATTGCTCCACCGGCCCATCAAAACATAGCGCAGCGATGTCATACCCCAACACCGACGAGGCCTCTTCGTAGAGCCCCATGACGCCTGGATAGGCTTCAGCCAACGCTCTCCCCATCCCGACCGACTGAGACCCCTGACCAGGGAAGACCAGTCCAATTCCAGATGACTTTGTCGGTTGGAACATCGTCATACTACCGAAGCGATTGTGCGAGGCTGCTGGTTACGCTCATCTATCGTCATATTCAAGCTTGAACGAACGTGCGCACCACCTCCGCGGAGTTAGATATCGTCGAATTTCCCTTGAATGTCAACGGGAAAAAGTTCTGGAAAGCCGTCAGCGGTCAGCCCTCAGCCATCAGCGAGAATTTCCGATTCCGGAGCCGCCAGCTGATAGCTTCGTCCGCTACCACCTGATAAGTGCCGACGCCCATGTGAGTCCCGCACCAAACGCACCCAGCATAACGAGCGAGCCATCTTTGATTCGCCCCTGACGCACGGCTTCATCCAAGGCAATAGGAATCGAGGCCGCTGATGTATTGCCATACCGATCGAGATTCAGCATCACTTTCTCCAGCGGAAGCCCGAGACGCTCGGCCACTGCCTTGAGAATACGCACATTCGCTTGGTGCGGCACATACAGGTCGAGATCCTCAATACGGAGATGATTCGCAGCCAAGGTCTCCCGCGCGATCTCTTCCAAATTCCGAACCGCCACCTTAAAGGTCTCGTTCCCCTTCATCTTGATGTACTGCATCCGTTCCGCCACAAGCTTTTCAGAGGGCGGCATACGCGATCCGCCTCCTGGCACCGTAATCAAATCGCAGAGGGCGCCATCGGAACGAAGATGCGTAGACAGGATGCCCCGGTCGTTCTCACTGGCGCTGATGACTGCCGCGCCAGCCCCATCGCCGAACAAAATACAGGTGTTTCGATCGGTCCAGTCGGTAATCGCCGACATCACTTCTGACCCGATGATCAACACATGGCGCATGCCGGTTTTCACATAGGCATCCGCCACCGATAACGCATAGACGAACCCACAACAGGCAGCCGACAGATCACAGGCCGCTGCACGCGTCGCCCCTAACTGATGTTGAATCAAGCAGGCGGTGGCAGGAATCGGATAATCCCCGGTGCAGGTAGCCAACAGAATCAGGTCAAGATCGGCCGCGCTCACCCCAGCAGCTGCCAGGGCCCGTTCCGCCGCCTTCACCGCCAGATCGGAGCAGGCTTCACCGGGGCCGGCCACATGCCGTTCGCGGATACCGGTCCGTTCGACAATCCATTCGTCTGACGTCGCCACCATCCGTTCGAGGTCGGCATTGGTCAG
The DNA here is from genome assembly GCA_031409835.1 of Nitrospirota bacterium. Taxonomy (GTDB): domain Bacteria; phylum Nitrospirota; class Nitrospiria; order Nitrospirales; family Nitrospiraceae; genus Palsa-1315. The sequence continues at coordinate 3,872 of JANNXZ010000214.1, read as the reverse complement.
CACCTTGGCCGGCACGTACGATCCGGTCCCTGCGATGCGAGCCTTCATGCCGGCGAATCCTCGATGGGCTTGGATTGCGAGACGCTTTCTTCAATATCACGTCGAATCAACTCATCGACTCGACTCTCTGCCAACCCCTTCGCCCGGCGAATGGCATTCTTGATCGCCTTGGCAGACGAACGGCCATGGCAAATCATCGTAATGCCGTTGACGCCCAGCAGCGGCGCTCCACCAAATTCCGCGTAATCGATTTTCTTCTTTAAGTTCAGCAGCGGCTTGGCAATGAGCGGATAGGCCAGACGTCCGAAGAAGGATCCAGAGATTTCCTTGAGCAACAACTTCTTGATCGTATCTGCAACTCCCTCGGAAATCTTCAGCGCGATGTTCCCGATAAAGCCATCGCACACCACAACATCGGCGTTCCCGCTATACACATCGCGGCCTTCGATATTACCGATGAAGTTAATCGGGCTGGCCTTGAGGAGTTTGAACGCCTCCTTCGTGACCTCATTCCCTTTGCCGTCTTCTTCCCCGATACTCAACAGACCAACACGCGGGTTGGTCTTCCCGAAGAGATATTTGCCATACTCATTTCCCATGATGGCAAATTGGGCCAGATGCTGAGCGGTACAGTCCACATTCGCCCCCACGTCCAACATGATCGCCGTACCGGTCAGCGTGGGCAGACTTGTCGCGATCGCCGGACGCTCGACACCCTTCGTCAGTCCAAGTAAAAAAAATGACGCCACCATACTGGCGCCGGTGTTCCCAGGGCTGACCACCGCGCTCGCCTCGCCGCTCTTGACCAGCTCAGTGGCAACCCAGATAGAAGAGTCCCGCTTCTTGCGCGCGACAGTAGCCGGCGATTCGTGCATCTCGACGACCTGCGAGGCATGCCGAATGGACAGGCGGGGGTCCGTGACGCCGAGACGGCGACATTCGGCCGTGAGCGTAGCCTCGTCACCAACCAGCAGCACTTCGACATCACATTCCTGGGCGGCCTGGAGAGCCCCCTCAATGGCTGGGGCCGGTCCATGGTCACCGCCCATGACATCAAGCGCAATCTTCATCATAGAGGCTAAGTACTCATCGAACGATGACGTGTCGCGCGGTCACGAAAGAAGAGCAGCCGTCACCACGCTATATGCGGCAGGATTTTAGAGCAGTGAAATGATCGACGCAACAGGCAACGGACATCACCCCGTTGTGATCCATGGAACCATCGAGCCCTACAGGGCTGCTTAACGGTCCCGTCACGAGCCTGATTAGGACTCTTCGACCTGGATGACCGCCTTGCCTTTGTACGTTCCGCAATTCAAACAGGTGTAATGCGGCAGCTTGATCTCGTGGCATTGCGGACAGACGGACATGCCAGGCGGAGTGATGCGCAATTTTTGTGTGCGCCGCTTGTCGCGTCGTTCCCGTGAATGTTTATGTTTCGGATTCGGCATGGCAACTCCTTCTCACTTTCGATAACAGACGGTTACGCTACGATGCTGACGATCCGCCGGTCTTGCGTTTCATGTCCTGGACCACCCGAAATGTCGGAATCGGTGGCTCCACAGCACACTGACAGGGTCCCTCATTCAAATTTTTCCCACATCGCGCACAGAGCCCCAAGCAATCGTCGCTGCAGAGCGGCTGCATCGGCTCGGACAGGATGACATGTTCACGCAACATGGGGACCAGTTCCAATTGATTGCCTTGATAGTGATATTGATCGTCGGGCTCCTCTTCTGGTTCGGCCTCCACGACCTCCGCGCGCGCCTTTCGAGGATCGACTCGCTTCGGATGACGCGGCGCCGACTTGGGCTCCGGGATAAAGGCCGCCCGCACAGAAAAAGCCAGTGGCCCCTCATACTCCTTCAAACACCGCACACATTCGCGTACAATCGTGCCTTCCAGCACACCAGTCACGGCGACCAGCCCCTCGATGTTGGTCAGGTCCAGACTCACCGCCAGCGGACGCGGGAACACCGCATCATCCTCGGTGAGGTCGAGTTCCTCAGCCGTCACCTCACCGACCAGCGAAAGTCCATCGACAGTGATGTCAGCCAGCAGCGGTCTGAGCAATTCCATCGTGGCGCCTACCTGCATTCCCATCCCCAACGTAACCAGTTATCGCTCTTCCGCAAAGCTGATGAGCGCGATGTGCCGGGCCCGCTTGACGGCGGCCGTCAATTCGCGCTGGTGCCTCATGCAATTGCCGGAGATGCGCCGTGGGACAATCCGACCCCGCTCAGTGAGAAAGTTTCTGAGCAGCCCGACGTCTTTGAAGTCGATCGACCCTTTGTCGATACAAAACCTGCAAGGCCGTCTGCGTTGAAAAAACCGTCCGCCACCGCCGCCGTCTCGGTCTCCGCCTTGTTGTTGTTCACGCTCCATAAAAACCGTCTCCCTATTTATTAGACATGCTCGTCGGGTTCAAACCCGGCATCATCGTGCACAGGCGCCTCAGCCCCGCCACCGCCATCCTGGCGTTTTGGCATGAACGTCACCGTTTGGGCCACCACCTCGTGCTTGCTGCGCTTCTGGCCGTCTTCCGTTTCCCACCGGCGCTGCTGCAACCGCCCATCGACGATGATTCCGTTCCCTTTGCTGAGATATTGCCCGCAATGTTCCGCCTGCTTGCCGAAGACAACAATGTCGACAAAACAGACTTCTTCTTTTAATTCATCACCTTGCTTGTATCGCCGACTGACAGCAAGGCCCAAACTAGCCACCGGTGTCCCATTCGGCGTATACCGCAGCTCAGGATTCCGTGTGAGGTTCCCGAGGAGAACGACTTTATTAAATCCGGCCACCGGCAAATTCCTCCGATGACGTCTCTAGCGGCCGTGGCGGCACCAGTTCTTTTTTGAGATGGACGGTCAAAAACTTGATGATCGCGTCTTCCAGCCGGTAAGACCGCTCTAATTCGCCGACCGTGATGTTGGGCGCTCTGAAGTAGAAGTAGGCGTACGTGCCCTTGCGCTCCCGCTTCACCTCGTAGGCGAGTTTCTTCTTGCCCAAGTTTTCCGACTTGATGAACTGCGCGCCGGTCTTCTCTGCCACAGCCTTCATCTTTTCGATCAAGGCCGTGGTCTCCTGATCGGAGACGGACGCACGAATAATGAACAGAGACTCGTAGAGCTCCATGCAGCAATCCTCCTGGACAATGGCCCCGGAACAAGTCCGGAGCAAGGTGTAGGTGCCTCTATATGAGGCTGAAAGAACGGTGAAAGTTATCACAGCCCTTCAGAGCCTGTCAACGAACAAGCCCTCACGGTAGTGGGTCAGTTTGAAAGTTTTCTCTTGTTTAGCCATCGGCAAAGCGCGACGAGCGGCCCGATAGCTTCTACTCCTCAGAAGGGCCATGCCCCTTGCAACAAACCGTAGACCGATCCAAAGACGCACGCGATGGCGAACCCAATTAAGTATGGACCATGGCTAGCTTCCGGAAATTGTGTCAAAAACTATTTCGAACTGACCCACTACCCTGAATCCAAAGTGCTGAGTGCTGAGAATAGGCTCCGAGGCGCTTTCGTCTCAGCACTCAGCACTTACTCCTCTTCCGGCGTCTCGCGCTCCCGCACATTAAACTGATTCATCGCCACGGATAGGCCCCGATGAATCACACATTCCAACGCATCGACGGCGCGATCGAGACAGGGATTCAATACCTCGACCTCTTCTCTCGTGAACGCCTGCAACACATAGTCCGCTGAATCCTGACGCGGCGCTGGCCGGCTGATTCCGATCTTGACTCGCACAAATTGGGGCGTCCCGATCGCGTCGATGACCGACTTAATCCCGTTATGTCCTCCATGCCCACCGGCTTGCTTGATCCGGAGACGCCCCAGATCGAGGTCGAGATCGTCATGGACGAGAAT
>JANNXZ010000213.1:0-9834 GCA_031409835.1 Nitrospirota bacterium | reverse complement strand
GCGCTGATTGAAATACCGCTCGGTGATCTTCGGATACTTGGTGGCCACCCGAATTTTCGAGGACAGCCGGTCGCGTGAGGCCTGTCCCTTGAGCGCAGCGACGGCGATTCTACACGCTCCGATCCCTAAATCCAATGGCTCATAAACGTCGCTGTCCTGCTCCATCAAGACGTCTTTCCCGACAATCCCGACATCCGCTGCGCCATATTCCACATAGGTAGGCACATCGGTCGGCCGCACGATCAGGAAGGTCATGCCGATCTCTGGACAGGGGAAGACCAGCCGGCGACTCTCGGTGGAGAGGCTGCCCATGGCATAGCCCGCTCGACGAAAGACGTCCAGCGTGAGGTCCAACATTTTCCCCTTCGACAAGGCAATCGTCAGCATGATGTCAGCGAGTCTCGGCTGGCGCCGCTCCCTCTTTGTGGCGGGCGATCGTCGCACCTAACCCACGCAGTTTTTCCTCCATCCGCTCATAGCCACGATCCAGATGGTACACGCGAAGAATCTCCGTCGTGCCTTCGGCCGCAAGTCCAGCCAAGACCAACCCTGCGCTCGCACGAAGATCGGACGCCATCACCGGAGCCCCAGCCAACCTAGTCGGTCCAGTCACCACCGCCCGATTGCCCTCGACCTTAATATTGGCCCCCATCCGTCGCAACTCCTCAACATGCATAAAGCGGCTTTCGAACACCGTCTCCGTGATCACACTCGTGCCCTCGGCGGACGTCATCAATGCCACCATCTGCGCCTGCATGTCGGTGGGAAACCCGGGATATGGCAGCGTCCGGATGTCGATCCCTTTGAGCCGCGATGCCGCGTTAAGATGAATCCGTTCCTTTTCGACTTGGATAGCCGCGCCGGCTTCCCGCAGCTTCAGCAGCAAGGCGTCCAGATGATGTGGGCGGCACCGATTGAGCGTGACCGCTCCCCGAGTAATGGCCCCAGCCACCAGATATGTGCCGGCTTCAATGCGATCAGGAATAACGTCGTGATCGCTCCCGTGTAACTCACGGACACCTTCGATGGTGATGACATCCGACCCAGCACCGTCGATGCGAGCTCCTCGCTTCATGAGAAAATTCGCGAGGTCCACGATCTCCGGTTCCTTCGCGGCATTTTCTATCACCGTGGTCCCTTGGGCAAGCGACGCGGCCATCATCAAATTTTCCGTTCCGGTGACCGTCGGCGTATCGCAGTAGATCTGTGCGCCCATCAGCCGTTTCGCTTTAGCCCGAATATACCCGTGTTCCATTGAAACTTCCGCACCCATTTTGGCTAATCCGGCAAGGTGAAGATTGACGGGCCGCGACCCGATCGCGCAGCCGCCGGGCATCGACACCGTGGCTTCTCCCCATCGCGCCAGCAACGGTCCCAGCACCAGCACAGAGGCTCGCATGGTCTTCACAAGATCGTACGGAGCCTGGGTCGACGTGATCACCGCGGCGTTGATGACTGCGCGATTTTCCTCATAGTGAACCTTAGCGCCCAATATGCCCAACAACTTGCCCATGGTGACGACATCCACCACGCGAGGCACGTTGGTGATCACGCACTCGCCGCCACCGAGAATGGTGGAGGCCAAGATCGGCAACGCGGCATTCTTCGCCCCACTGATCTGAACCTCTCCTCGAAGCGGCGTCCCACCGGTGATGACTGTACGATCCATCGTCTGCCCCTACCTGCCTGCTTGCTCGATAATCACCACACGCTCAAGCCCCGCTTCGTCGTAGACCAGCCGGTGGAATCTATACCCTGGCATCTGCTCGACAATCCCGCGCATCGCACGAGCCTGACCTGCGCCGATTTCCATAATCAGGGCACCGCCGGGAGACAGATATCGACCGGCCTCTTGCAGCAACCGTTCGTGCAACTCCGTTCCCTGAGGCCCCGCTACCAGCGCACCACGCGGTTCAAATAATCGCACTTCCGGCTGAAGTGTCGCCCAATCAGTCTCCGCAATATAGGGAGGGTTTGAGACGATGACGTCAATGCGCCCTTCCAACCCCTTCTCGACTAATGGCCTCAGCAAGTCACCTTCCAGCCACGTGATGCGCTCACCAACCTCATGGCGCATGGCATTCTGCCTGGCGACATTGAGGGAGGGGCTTGATAGATCGGTTGCGATCACCCGCGCACGAGGTCTCAGCCGAGCAATCGCCACGGCAATACATCCGGACCCCGTGCAGACATCGACGATGGTGGCCTCCCGCTCGGCGGGAATCCGCTGTGCGACATACTCCACCAGCAATTCGGTCTCCGGCCTTGGGATAAGCACCGCCGGATTCACATGAAACTCCAACCCACAAAACTCCTGGGTTCCCAGAATATATTGCAAGGGCTCACGACCAACCCGCCGCGCAAGCAGCCCTCGCGTGGCCGTGAGTTCGGTAAGAGACAATACTCGATCTTGATTGGTAAGCACATGATGTACGGGAAGCCGGAGCACATGCTCCACGATCCACAACGCTTCCTGCGCTGCGCTCTCGATACCAGCCTGCTCCAATAGCTGTCGCGCCTCGGCAATCACCTCACCGAGCGTCGCCTGGCTTGTTGACTGCGGAATGGGGACAACCGCATCCATGTTACGCCGCTCCCACTTCTTGCTGACGTTGCGCCTTCAAGGCCTGAACGAGTTCACCGAGGTCGCCCTCGAGTACCTGTTCCAACTTATGCAAGGTCACACCGACACGATGATCCGTGACGCGATTTTGGGGGAAATTGTAGGTGCGAATCTTCTCGCTTCGCTCGCCCGTGCCCACCTGAGCCTTACGATTCTGCGCGATTTCCGCCTCATGCCGCTCCCGCTCCGCCTCGACAATTCTGGCCCGCAGGGTTCTCATCGCCTTAGTACGATTCTTCAGCTGCGATCGTTCGTCCTGGCAACTCACCACCACACCGGTCGGAATATGGGTGATCCGCACCGCTGATTTTGTCGTATTGACGCTCTGGCCTCCGGCGCCGGATGAGCAGAAGGTGTCGATCCGGAGATCCATGGGATCGATATGCACATCGACCTCATCTACCTCAGGCATCACGGCGACGGTGACGGTCGACGTATGAATCCGGCCACTGGCCTCGGTGACGGGAACACGCTGAACTCGGTGAACCCCAGCCTCGAATTTGAAATGGCTATAGGCGCCCTTGCCTTCGATCAGCGCAACGACTCCCTTGTAGCCTCCGCCTGTGGTTTCTGTGGCTTCGACTATATCCACCTTAAATCCTTTGATCTCTGCGTATTTGCTGTACATACGGAACAATTCTCCGGCAAAGAGTGCCGCCTCGTCTCCGCCTGTCCCAGCGCGGACTTCGAGAAGCAGGCTCTTCTCATCTCGCGGGTCTTTGGGAATGAGCATCTCTTGGGCCTGCTGTTCGATCTCGCGCTGCTGCTGTTCGAGCGTGGAGCTTTCCTCCATCGCCATCTTGTGCAATTCAACCCCGGCCGTGGGGTCTGCAAGAATTTGAGCGGCTTCTTCTAACTGCCGTGCGTTGTCTCGATAGGTGGCAAGAAGCTTGGCCGCCGGTTCGATATCCGTTCGCTCTTTATTCACCTTGTGCAGCTGCGAAGGTTGACTCATCATGGACGGATCCATGAGCTGGTTCGTCAACTCATCGTATCGAGTGGCCAGCACTTCCCACTTTTTCAGCAGCACTGCTTCCATAGCACGACTTCCTTCAGATTCGCTCTTAGACCCCTAGCCCGCACAAAAACAAAGAGACCCTGCCCCTCAGCGAAGCAGGGTCCCTCATATGGCCTCTTCTCGATCTACTTGTCTTTCTTCGCGTACTTCTTTTTAAATCGTTCAACGCGCCCTTCGGTATCGATAATCTTCTGCGTCCCCGTGAAAAACGGATGGCAGTTTGAACAGATATCGACATTGATATCGCCGCCTGTCGATCTGGTCTTATATTTGTTGCCGCAGGCACAATGCACCGCGACTTCCCGATACACGGGATGAATACCCTTCTTCATAATTCACACTCCCCCGACATCACAGTCATCAACAACCCTCGCCCATTCGAAGGCCTGTCACTGTACCTTGTCTCAGCAACCAGATACAAGCCGGATATTATCGATTCATCGACTGCAGGAACTCCTGATTGGTCTTGGTGCCATGCAGCTTGTCCATCAGAAATTCCATGGCCTCCATCGTCCCAAGCGGACTGAGCACTTTGCGCAGAATCCACATCTTGTTGAGACGATCCTTGTCCACCAACAATTCTTCTTTTCTCGTCCCAGATTGGGCAATATCGATGGCCGGGAAGAGCCGCTTGTCGGCCAGACGGCGATCAAGGTGGACTTCCATGTTGCCGGTCCCTTTGAACTCCTCAAAAATCACATCGTCCATCCGGCTGCCGGTATCGACTAGCGCGGTCGCCATAATGGTGAGACTTCCGCCGTTTTCGATGTTACGGGCCGCCCCAAAGAACCGCTTCGGACGCTGAAGCGCATTCGAGTCCAATCCACCCGACAACACCTTGCCGCTTGGCGGTGCAATGGTATTGTAGGCGCGCGCCAGCCTGGTGATGCTATCCAGTAGTACCACGACATCTTTCTTATGTTCGACCAGCCGCTTAGCCTTCTCGAGCACCATTTCAGCCACTTGAGCATGGCGCTGGGCCGGCTCGTCGAACGTAGAGCTGATAACTTCGGCCTTCACCTGCCGCTGCCAGTCAGTAACTTCTTCCGGCCGCTCGTCGATGAGCAGCACGATCAAAGTCACTTCTTTATGGTTTTTGAGAATGGCCCGGGCGATGGCCTGCAACATCATCGTTTTCCCGGTTCGGGGGGCCGCGACGATCAGCCCGCGTTGGCCCTTGCCGATCGGGGTCGTGAGCTCCATCACGCGGGTGCAATATTCTTCACGGTCGAACTCGAGGATCAGACGCTCTTCCGGATAGAGCGGTGTCAGGTTATCGAAGAGGATTTTATCTCGAGACACTTCGGGATCTTCGTAATTGACCTTTTCGACCTTGAGTAACGCAAAATACCGCTCGCTCTCTTTCGGCGGCCGGATCTGCCCGGAAACCGTATCGCCGGTGCGCAGATTGAAACGCCGGATTTGAGAGGGCGAGATATAGATGTCGTCGGGACCAGGAAGATAGTTCGAGTCGGGAGCGCGCAGAAATCCAAACCCATCAGGGAGTGTTTCGAGCACACCTTCGCCGAAGACCACGCCGTTGTTTGCGGTCTGCGCCTGCAGAATCGCAAAAATCAATTCCTGCTTCCGCAGATTGGGTGCGCCATCGATCTTCAGATCGCGCGCAACCTCATTGAGATCGGCGATCGACTTCTGCTTTAGCTCCGCGAGATGCATAACCTCCCCCTTCGTTTGTGTCATGAATATCCTCTCAAGCCCCCGGCTGCATTGTTATCGGCAGCGATCGCACATGGTGAACCATGGGAAATTGTCCACGGACTGAATAGTAGAGTAGCGCAATGATAATGCGTTGATGATTGTATCGTGATATCAGCTAAAAGAGGGTGACCCCGTGAGAGACTGACCTGTCTTTGCTTGCCGCTATCAGGGTACGACTCTGTCTCATGATTGCGGATATCGTTGCGGGCTGGAACTCATGCCGAGCTGATTCGCCTCTGTTCCCTGAGCAATTGTGACTTGTATCGAGATGCGCCCCGGAAGTCTTGTGTGTGGAGATAACTGTGAATCGAGCTGAGATAGTGAACGAATAATAACGCGAGCATGCTTCCTTGTCAACTAGGATATCTTTTTTTCATACTACCCACTTCACGCTGAGCCAGTCCAGCCGGCCCCGGCTCTTCCCGACAGCAGCGCTGCTCTGGTTGCAGCGCAAAAGAGTGGTGTGCTAAATGAGGGACTTCGCGGAGGCATAGCATGGCGCACGATGACGAACAGGAACAGCACGAACGAATCTTTACATTGTCCGAGGCTAACCGCCTCATCCCCCAGCTCAATTCCAAGCTGACAGCGATTCAGCAAGCCAAGGCTGTCTTATCTCGCACGAAAGAAGATATTAAGAAAGCCAGCGCCCGAGCCGAATATGGTGGGGGCAGTACCGTTGGGCACCTCTACATCTTGGGACTGCAACAGGTCAGTGCGAATCTTCAGGCGATTCAGGAACTCGGCATCCTGGTAAAAGATCTGGACCTCGGCCTCTGTGATTTTCCTCATCTTCGTGACGGCCGAATGGTCTATCTATGCTGGAAGCTTGGAGAGCAAGAGGTTCTCTGGTGGCATGAAACGACCACGGGCTATAAAGATCGCTGCCCTCTAGAAGACCTAGCCTGAGATCAGAATCCTCACCATAGAAGAGGCATTAGAGGCATTTATGAAATTTGTCATACTCGGGTTCGACGGCCCCGACGGGGAAGCCAAACGAAAAATCTATCGCCCTGCACATCTCGCCAAGATGGAACCCCTGGATGCGCAAGGCCGGGTCGTACTAGCGGGCCCGCTCACGGATAAGACAGGAAGTCTGATCGTCATCGAGGCGGACTCACTGGAGGACGCGCAACAGCTTGCTCGCGAAGATCCCTATACTGTCCACGGTGTATTTGAACGGGTCGAGGTCCACCCATTTATTCAAGTCTTCCCGAAAGAGCAGTAACAGAAAGCCTGCCGCTCTACCCTAACTCCGTTTGCCCCGCTCTGGGTGCATTGCCCCTACAGCCATCGCGCGGTATAGTTATTCGTATGGAACTGTACTGGCGATTGTTCTATCCCACCATTTTCGTGCTCTTTCTATGGGGAACCCCTGCGTTCAGCGCCTCCACGAAAACCGTCATCGCTGATGGCCGATATGTCATGGCTGATGGTGACACCTTAGCTGTCGCAGAAGAAAAAGTTCTCCAACGAGCCCAACGCAACGCGGTGGAAGAAGCGGGCGTCTATCTCGAATCGACATTCCACGATGTGGAAAAAGAATCTGGCGGAAGAAGCACGCAAACCAGTTCATTGGAAATCAGAACGATTTCCGCCGCTGTCACGGAAACGGAAATCCTCGAGTCCAGGCGCTCCTTCGAGCTGGATCGTCCCGTCTTTTTCGTACGCATTCGTGCCACGGTCAATATGAGCAGTCTGGCGGAGGCCATACGCCGACTTCAATCCGAGCAACAACTTGCGCAACACTTTCGCCAACTCCAGCAGGAAAATCACCATTTGCGCTCGCAACTGCAAGAGCTTCAACGGCAACCAGTCGGCGTCCCAATGCTGGCAATCGATCCGAATGGAAAGTCCTCCTCACACCAACGGGCACGCACGATGATCGAGACGGCACTCCACACATCGAATCTGCGGGACAAGATCCAGCTCAGCACCGATGCCACCAGCCTTGATGATCGCTATGTCGATCCACTCATTGTGCGAGGGCAAACCTATCTCCGACTCGTCTCACTGGCTTTTTCCCAACGGGGTCAGGCATTGGACTATGCGGACTATCTGGACAAAGCCAGGATAGACTTCAATCGCGCCATCGCACTCGACGCCAAGAACCTCTGGGCATGGGTTGGGAAAGGAGATGTGCTCACGTGGCTGAAACAATTCGACGAAGCTGCCGCCGCCTACGAGCAAGCCCTTGAGCTCGATCCGTTTGCCGATATCGCTCGCCAGCCTCTCATCGGCGTATACACAACACAAGCGCGCCGTCAGGCGGATGCCAAATCGTGGCATCAGGCTTTGGCCACGCTGAAGAAAGTCCTCAACGCCCAAACGCCTGAGAGTTGGATCCCCTATCAAAAAGAGGCGTACGCACTACGGAGCGAGATTTACCTAAAGCTGAATCAGCCGGAAAAAGCGATTGAAGATCTGTCCACTGTCATTCGAGCTGATGCCACTAATGCTGCTGCCTTGATGACGAGAGCAAAGCTGTACCAAGATCGGTTACAGGGTCGGCTCGCGAAAGATGACCTTGAGCGGGCCTGCGTTCTCGGATCCGTTCCAGCTTGTGAACAATTACCATAGTACTGGTACTGCGCAACATATTGATTTCCTATTTAGCATCTCATGGACAAGTAAACCGCCCTATGCAGCCCAACGGCTACCAGATAGGTTTGACAGACTGGATGGGCCAACTCTATAATCCGCACTCCGTAAATGTGAGCCAGATAGGCATTATTGGGCTGTTCTTGGCAAAGCCATGATCTGAGGACAAAAGGCCTAAGCCTCCTTCGTTCAGTGGCCCCAAATTTCCTAGCGATAGGCCTTCTGCGAAGTTGCAGAGCACACGGAATAAGCTTAGAGTGATAAAGGCTGAGCGTATCAGAAGACCTGTGCTTTTCGTTCTTTAACCCCTTGCCGGAGAGTAATCTGTAATGACTCAGTATCGTGTCCTTCCAGGCCCAGAACATTTTCTTCCTCCATCGGCTGCCAGTATGGGCATTTGTTTGCCGAATCCTGGGGAAGCTCATATCAACGGTGTGATTGTCCCGGAAGAGAAAGCTTATGAGGAGGCGGCAAAACAATTCCTCATGGCCAAAGTGCCGACCCTCTTCCCAGGCCCCTTAGTCTTGTGGGCCTGGAACGAGAAGGCGGCGAAGAAAGCCACGGCCATCCGTCACTTGTACAACACACTCAAAGAATGCGTGCAACCCGGGCAAACGCCTATGCTGATCCCGATGCCGGACTACCGCCCCAAGTATCCCAAAATCGATCCTGAGGTCGAGATCAACCCCAACCATCCGAATCTGACCATCTGGCACAATAAAATCGATTGCTGCATGTTCATCGGAGTCCACTGCCATCAAGCAAATTTGTCACTCAAAATCATTCGGGGTGGCACCTCCTGCTACACAATTGCGATGTGCGCTCAAGCCGGCCATGAAGATGCGATGCTCTCGTTCCGCGACGCATCGGTTGAAAAGATTATGAAACTCGCCGATACCGTGAAAAGATTAAAAGGGACGGTTCAACCACGGCTGACGTCAGCCAAAAACGGAGCCTGAAGCTCATCCACGCAGCTTGACGTTCTAAGACAGTGAAAGGAGACTGAACCATGGCAGACACACACTCAGTCATTGGCACCAAAAATAAAAAAGGGCAGACCTTTACCGACACCTGGAAGATGATGAACGACGCGCCGCGCACGCCGTCGTTCTATACAGGCAGCGAGGTCATCAAGGAAGCGCTTCGGCGGGCTAGCTGTGACGTGATGATCGCCTATCCGATCACCCCACAGAGCGAAGCAGCCGCCTTGATCGGCGAGCTCTTTGCCGAGGGTTATATCGGCGACTATTTCCGCGGCGAAAGCGAATTCGCCGTCATGTCACAATGCGCAGGAGCAGCCTTCGGCGGGGCTCGCGTGTTTACGACAACCGCGGGACCCGGCACGATGCGCGCGATGGAGAATTTCCCGATGTGGTCCGGCGCACGGTTGCCGATTCAAATGATCGTCACCTGTCGCGGCATCAATTCACCGCTGTCGATCCAGCCGGATACACTCGAAATTGCCTATCTTCTGAATACCGGCATGCTCGTCTGGCATGCGGAAACCGCACAGGACTTCTTCGATTGGATCCTCAAAGGCTACATGGTATCGGAAGAGCCTGACGTGCATCTTCCCTTGGCCCTGTGCTGCGACGGATTCTTCGTGACGCACACCAAGGACGTTGTCAATCTTACCCCGGCCGATATGTGTCTTCCTCCCTATGACCCATACCGCTCCCCCGTACCCTGCATGGACATGGAATGTCCCCCAGTTCGGATGATGCGCGATCCGTTTGTCATGAAGAGCAACTACATCAGCTACGCCACCCACGCATCCTGGCAGCAAGAAGTCTGGGCGGCAGTGGAACGGTCCCGTAAACACACGATCAAGTGGATCAATGGCTTAATCGAAACGGAAAATATCGACGCCGAT
>JANNXZ010000212.1:0-5257 GCA_031409835.1 Nitrospirota bacterium | reverse complement strand
GGCAACGATGCGCCGGAGCATCTGGTGATGGGCGAAGTCATGCCGCAGTTTCTCGATACGATGAAGATCCCTCATCGAACGCTGACGGAAAAGACGGTCATCGACGATCTGAAGTGGGTAGCTGAGACGTTTATGAAGCAACGGATTCCCGTGGCGCTGAATATTACAAAGGGTGTTGTGAAGGGGTTGCATCCTTAACGGCGTGAGGGGTGAGGGGTAAGGGGTGAGGTGGCGATGAAGGAGCAGGATCGATGAGGCCGGAAGAGGGTACGATGCAGAGCCGGGCTATGGCGATGGCCGCGTTGTTGGAATTGCTCACCGACCAGCCCGTCGTTATTTGCAATGGATTTCCGTCTCGCGAGGCGCAAAAGATTGCCGACCGGCCGACTCATTTCTATATGATCGGGTCGATGGGATCGGCGGCGGCGATTGCGCTGGGCGTGGCGTTGTCGAAGCCGAATAAACAAGTGATCGTCTTCGACGGCGACGGGAACGTCCTCATGGGCATGGGGACACTCGCGACGGTGGGGGCGCTGAAGCCGAAGAACTTCATTCATGTAGTGTTCGACAATGAAGTCTACGGCACAACCGGCAATCAGCCGACGATTTCCAATGTGGTCCCGCTTGAGAAGGTCGCGAAGGCGGCTGGGTATGTGAACGTCGAACGGGTGCGGGAACGCGAAGATCTCGTCTACGAGTTCAAAGACATGCTGAAGAAAGACGGGCCGAGCATGTTGCTGGTGAAAGTCAACGAGATGGTGGAAGATGCCGGGCGTGTGATGTTGGAGCCGCCGGACATTACGAAACGGTTTATGCAGGCAATCAAGTAACTCGTGAGGGGAAGAAAGAAGACGAAATGATCTTATTGAATCCAGGCCCGGTCAACGTGTCGGAGCGGGTGCGGCAGGCGCTGTTGCGTCCGGATGTCTGCCATAGGGAATCGGAGTTTACTGAACTCCTGCATGGGATTCAGGCGAAGCTGCTGAAGCTCTTTGTGCCGGGGGCGGAAGCGGATTATGCCGCGGTGGTGTTGACCGGATCTGGCACTGCGGCAGTCGAGTCCGCCGTGATGTCGGCGCTCCCCTCCGGCAAACGGATGCTGGTGCTGAACAACGGCGTCTACGGCGAACGCATTTCCCAGATGGTCGGTCTCTACCGCCAGGGCGTATCCGAACTGAAATACGATTGGACGACAAGGCCGGACCCTGAACGGTTGCGGCTCGCGCTGCGGCAACATCCGGAAGCGCAAGCGGTGGCCATGGTCCATCACGAAACGACCACCGGGCTCATCAATCCGGTGAAGGCAATCGCGGATGTCGTCGACAGCCAGAACCGGGTGTTCATTCTCGATGCGGTCAGTGCCTTGGCAGGCGAGCCGCTGGATATCGCTGGGTCGCATATCTATATGGTGGCGGGTACAGCGGGAAAGTGTATCCAGGGATTCCCTGGTGTGTCCTTCGTGCTCGTCCGCAAGGGGTTTCTAGAGCGGATGCGTAGCTACCCCAGACGGTCAATCTATCTTCACATTACTCAATATGTGGACGACCAGGGTCGCGGGACGATTCCGTTCACGCCGGCTGTGCAGGTCTATTACGCGTTCGACGAAGCATTGAACGAACTCATGGAGGAGGGGGTCGCCAAGCGGATTCAGCGATACAAGAAGGTCGCGACCCTCATCAGAGACCGCATGGCGAAACTCGGTGTGAAGCCGCTTCTGACCCAGGACAAGCAGTCCAACACAATCACCGCCTATTACCTTCCCGAGGGTGTGACCTATCAGTCATTGCACGATCGGCTAAAAGAAGAAGGCTACGTGATTTATGCGGGGCAAGGCCAACTCCAGAGCCAAATTTTCCGGGTGGCAAACATGGGTGCCCTCACGGAGACGCAGTTGGTCGGCTTCCTCGACGCGTTTGAACGGATCAGTGGGACAGCATGAAAGCCATCATCCTCGCAGCAGGGGTCGGGAAGCGCTTGTGGGAGGTCACGCAACATCGCCCCAAGTGCCTCATCGAGATCGGCGGGCAGACCCTCTTGCATCGCTACCTCACGTCCCTTCGGAGCGTCGGCATTCACCGCGCCGACATGGTGGTGGGCTACAAGCAGGAGATGATTCGCGCGGCGGTGGCAGCGAACTCTTGCGGCGTACGTGTCGATTTTCTTGTGAATGAACAGTTCCATCGCGGCAGCATTTCCTCGCTCTGGATCGCGCGCACGGCATTCGACGACGACGCGATCGTCATGGATGCAGACGTGCTCTTCCATCAAGAGATCTTGCGCCGTTTGGTACAATCTCCCTATGAGAATGCGCTGCTCATGGACGACACTGTCAAGCAGACAGGAGAAGAGTGCATGGTCGTGGTCGAAGGCGGGCGCGTGATCGCGCTGACGAAAACGATGCCGTTACACTACGATTATGCCGGAGAAGGCGTGGGGTTTCTCAAGGTCCGTCATGCCGATGCACCACATGTGATTGCGTCGCTCAAGACCCATGTGGATCGTGAGGCCTGGCAGATGGAATACGAGGATGCGCTTGTGGGATTTTTTCGGGACGTCAAAGTCGGGCACGAGAAGATTGGCGGGCTTCCCTGGACCGAAATCGATTTCATGGAAGATGTAACGAAAGCAGAACGGGATGTGTTGCCAAAACTGTAAAAGCGAGGAGTAGTGGGGTAACGGGGTAAACGGAATACTGGCGGGTAGGATGGTGGGGTGATTGGAGCAGCCCTTCCTCCGTATACGAAGGATCGTCCGATCATGAGCGAGAGCATTGTTCAGAAACAGACAGGCCTTCAGGGACTGAACACGGCGATTCTCTTGCCGTCGGTGAGTCTATTCGGCGAGCCGGCCGGATTGTATGCCGAAGAGGTGGGTCCGCTCACCAGCGTGGTGGGCATCGGTCTGTTTCAGCGGACAGTGTTGACGCTACAGCGCGCCGGAATTCGACAGCTCATGGTGTTGGTCGGGCCGGAGGAGGATCAGCTCAAACAGGCGTTGAGCAAAGGGTCACGCGTGACAATTCCCGTGCGCTGGTTGCCGATTCGTGAGTTTCCGCTGGACGATCCACGCACATGGGAGGCGCTGGCTGCTGAAATTCGCGGCTTCTGTCTCCTGTCCGGCGTACAGGGGGTGTTTGCTGGCCCCTTGATCGAAAGCCTGCGTCATGAGGTGCAGGAGGGCCAGGCGATCGTCGTAGCACGGGCCAATAGCGAGCGAGATCGACAATCACGCCGGTCGAGCCTGCGCATGAAGGTGCAGGCAGGACGGCTCCTCTCGATCACATCGAAACAGGACGACGCAGTGTTGGTCGCGACAGATTTGGTGGTAGTTCCAGCCAGCTTTATGAGCATTGCCGGCCAAATCGATGTGGAAACCGGTACGCTTCCGATTCGTCGATGGCTCGAACGGGCCGCGGTGGATGGGCATGTGCGGGTGTTGTCTACGGAGACGAATCGGGCCCACTGGTATCAGGACGTGCGCGATGCCACCGATGTCAAGGCCGCCGAGAGGAAGCTGTTCAATTCCCTCAAAAGTGAGTTCGAGGGCTTCGTCGACCGGTTCTTCAATCGGAAGGTCTCCCGCTGGTTCACGCGTATCTTTCTCGCTGCAGGTTTCTCGCCAAATGTCATCACGATCCTAGCGACTCTGGTTGGGTTGGCCGCGGCTACCGGTTTTGGCATCGGGACCTACAGCACCGGTATCATAGCCGCGTTGTTGTTCCAACTGGCGGCGGTCATCGATTGCAGTGACGGGGAAGTGGCCCGGCTGACGTTCACCGAATCGCCGTTCGGGGCCTGGCTCGATATCACAATGGACAACGTGGTGCACATGGCGATCTTTGCCGGCATTGCCGCAGGCTCCTACCTGAGTATGGCTGGGACCGATTATGCCTGGGTTCCTCTTGCTCTGGGTGCGGCAGCGGTCCTTGGAAATGGGCTCTCCTTTTGGCTCGTCACCCGTGCGCAAAAGATCAAGTCGTCGAATGGATGGAAGACACCGGTGCAGGCTGCTTGGTCGGACTTCATGCTCAAGAACGTCGCGAGCCGTGATTTTTCCGTCGTCGTGCTGATATTCGCTGTGATCGGCAAGCTCGACTGGTTCCTTGCTTTGGCCGCGACCGGATCTGTGGTGTTCTCGCTCCTGATGTTGTGGGTCATCAGACCGTCCGCCAGGACCCGTGCTTAACAGAAAAGATGGGAAGGGCACCCACGCTGGTCCTGTGCTCCCGGAACGCGCGCCCTGAGAAGGGCCTCGTTCGACGGCCGCACTTAGACCAACATGGGTGCCCTTCCCAAAGGGAAAAACGAGCGAGCTTGGAAGGATCAATTTAGTAGATCGACGGTTCTCGTTCGATGCGCGCAGTAAAGGGCAACCTTGGCCGCTCCCTTGCTGAAGGAGTGGAAATACAGATATGTTCCACCATGCCTGCCTGTTTGTTCTCACCGTGGATTCCTAGCCTAGCGTGCTAAAGCTTTTTCTACTTGTTGTCGGCCTCCTCACCCTCGTGCTCATCGTTTGGCACATCGGCACTGGGCAGATCTACGATGCGGCGGCGCAACTCGGGCCGGTCGCGCTCCTTGTCCTGCTGATTCCCTCCGTCATCATGTATGTCGTCGAAGCGTACGGGTGGAAAGTCACGTTGGGCCCCTCGGCGAAGGATATTCCGTTCTGGCGTGTACTCGCAATTCGGACTGCCGGTGAAGTGGTGAACATGACGACCCCGACTGCCTATGTCGGGGGCGAGCCGCTCAAGGCCTATCTCCTCAAAAAACACAACGTACCGATGGTGGAGGGGCTTGCCTCGGTCATCATAGCAAAAACGACGATGACGATCGCCGAAGTGCTCTTCATTTTGCTCGGCATTGCATTGGGTGTGTGGCTGTTAGGCGGGAACGATTCATCCGGTCAGACCGTGGCAGCAGCACTCGTGGGTGTGGGGCTGCTGGCCTTCGGGACTGCGGCCTTCGTGTTCGTGCAGCGGCAAGGACTCTTTACGTGGCTCTTGGGATTTCTGCGGAAGATCGGGCTGAAGATCGCCTACCTCGAAGCGCGGGAGGAACAGTTACGGTCGCTGGATCGAACGATCTTAACCTTCTATCGCGACAACCGTCCGGCCTTTTATTCCTCTACCGGGCTGGTCTTTCTTGGGTGGATGGCGGAAGCATTGGAAGTCTACGTCATCATCTATTATCTGGGCGGGCCTGCTATGGCGCTCTCCGCCATCTCCATCGGCGCCCTCTCCGTCTTTATCAAAGGC
>JANNXZ010000211.1:0-10284 GCA_031409835.1 Nitrospirota bacterium | reverse complement strand
GGCCAAGAATATATTGCCGAATCCCATGCCTGTCCGAGCTGTTATGTCGTTGCGGGTTACGGCGTGAAGGGCACGAACGATAAAGAAAGCCCCATGCCGTCTATTCACAAGCCACCGATCTCGTTGAGCCTTCCTGAATTGGCAGCCGTAGATACTTGGCTGTACATGCGTGAAGGGCGCGATGCCCCGACGTTTGAAGAGATCATCAAATCGTATGAGAAGTTTATTCCTGAGGCAGATCGGCCCAAACAGCAGGAAGAAGCGACAGGTGTGGCGAGTGCATTAATGGCAGATGGCACTGAGACGGTCGATGTGATTTTTCAAAAGGCGACATGTGTGGCCTGCCATACGATCCCCGGTATTCCAGGAGCGAAGGGGACGATTGGTCCTGCGCTTGAGGAGGGGACAAATGCCCTGCTTCGCATGAAGGACAAAGACTACAAGGGATCGGCAAAGACCGTTCCGGACTACATCATGGAGTCAATCGTGTCACCCAGCGTTTATGTGGTGAAGCCGTTCCCGGACAATACCATGCCGAAAGTATTTGGCCAAAAGTTGAGCGCGGGCGCTATAAAAAAGATCGTCGATTATCTGTCGCAGGTGAAGGTGGGCTCGCCGCCACCGAAGATTTCGTAATCTTGGCTATCTATCTCTTTTTCGAGTAAACGGAGTTCACCGATGAAAGCATTAATGTCAGTCGCGGCACTTATCGGCGCAGCTGGAATACTTCTGCTTGCTGCAATGACTGTGGGTATCGTTCCGTCAAATACCGTGCGCCTGATCGAAGGGTATATGCCGGTCCAAGTCATCGCGGAACTCACGCTGTTCGTGGCTGGGTTTACAGGGATCAGCTATATGATGAGTGCCATGGGAATGGCCTTCCCAAGGTTTTGGCAGGGAATCCTTTTCTGGGCATTCATTCTCCTCTATTTGAAGTTTCGCATCTATCCGCCGATTCCGTTTAGCGTTCGCGCTATGTATGGGACGATCTCCCTGGTGGCTATTTTCATGTGGGTGTCCGCGAACGAAGAAGATTGGAATAAATTCAAACAGCCGATCATGAATGTCTTGGATGCCAAGACCGGGGGAAAAAAGCTGTTGCGGTATGCATATCTGGTTATTCTGCCGATCTTGATCGGTGGGTTCACCTACAACTCGATGGTCCCGAAATCTGAGGAGCCGATTGAGTTGCGGACGGTGCATCCGGCCCCGCCGGCCAGTACCAAGGTGCATGGGAAAACCTATACACTTCAAACGTCTCAGAACCCCTATCGTGTCAATCCTGAAGGAAAATACGATCAGGAGTATAGCAACTCCAACATTGTGGAGCAGGGCATGGGCCGCTTGATGAAGCCGAATGCCAACCCCTGGGATAAGGATGCGCAGGGGTATCTCAAGTATGTGCGTGAGGGCGGAGAGATTTTCTATCAGAATTGCCACTTCTGTCATGGTGATAATCTGAACGGCCGAGGTCTCCATGCCTTTGCGTTCAATCCGATCCCGGCGAATTTCACCGATCCAGGTACGATTGCGCAATTACAGGAAACGTTCATTTTCTGGCGTGTGTCCAAGGGTGGAATCGGCTTGCCGAACGAAGGATTCCCTTGGGCCTCTGTGATGCCGCCATGGGAACAGCATCTGACGGTGGATGAAATCTGGAAAGTCGTCTTGTTTGAATATTGGCACACGGGATATTACCCGCGGACCTGGGACTAGTCGTTTAAGCGAGTGTATAACCAACCTGGATGTATGACATGAGGGATGCGATGAAGAATTCGTTAAGGCTGAAGGCAGGAGCACTCCTCACGACTGCCTTCGGAGTTATCCTGGTCTCCGGAATCACCGGGGGCGTAACTTTTGCCGAAGGTACTCTTCCTGCGGGGTTCAAGACGGGGGCTTTGGCACCGGAGCCCACAGCAGAGATGATCGAAGCAGGGAAACGGGTCTACTTCACCAAGTGCGTTTGGTGTCACGGGGTCGATGGCGCGGGCGATGGGCCAGGCGCTGATCGTCTCTGGCCGCGCCCCCGCAATTTCAACCAGGGGACGTTCAAGATTCGGCACACGGCCAGCGGTGAACTCCCGTTGTTCGATGCTAAGAAGCCCATTGCCGGTCAGAACGATCTGTTTGAGACGGTGACCCACGGTCTGCCCGGTTCCGCCATGCCGTCCTGGGAGGGCATTCTGACGGAAGAGCAACGGCTCCAAGTGTTATCGTTTGTGACGACCCAGCTGGTCAAAGACCGAAAATTTACAGACCAGAAGTCAGAGAGCCAAACCATCTTGCAGATGGGCGATCTGAAGCCGATTGCTCCAACAGAAGAGAGTGTGAAAAAAGGAGCCGAGCTCGTTGTCGAGAAGAAGTGTGTCGAGTGTCACGGCGCTGATGGACGTGGTGACGGAAATGCCTTTAATCTCAAAGACGATTGGGGCTTTTCGATACAACCGGCCAACTGGCATAAGTGTTGGAATTTTAGAGGAAGTCGGCAAGATCCCTATAACGTCAAGAACATCTTCCGAACCTTTTCGACCGGAGTGAACGGCACTCCGATGCCTTCGTTCGCAGACAATACCACCGTTGAAGAGCGCTGGCACATTGCCAACTTTGTGAATTCACTCTGTGAGCGTGAGGCAGATGGGACACCCCTCTCAATCGATCTATTGACAGACAAGCCAAAGGTTAATTTTGTGTTGTCCTCAGGAGTGATCCTGGGAGGGGGAGAGATTCCAGCAGATCCGGAGAATGAACTGTGGCAGAAGCGGGCCAGGCGGATTATCGCGATGGGCGGTCAGATCACCCATAAGCCCAGAAACTTCGTAAACAGGATCGATGATATCTGGATGAAATCGCTCTACAACGACACGCACATCGCGTTTATGTTCCAGTGGGACGACCGAACGAAGAGCGTAGCCGAGGGGAAGTTGCCCTGGGGTCCGACCCAAGTCAATATCGATGTCAAGGAACAGGACCCGAAGACCGGAGAAGAAGGTTCCATTGCCATGCATCAGAATAACTACACAGTGTACAACGATGCGGTTGCCATGGAAACTGCCGTGAAGTGGAAGGACCTTCCCGCGCCGATTAAGCCGCGATATCTGTTCGGCAGCAATGAGCAGTTCCCGATGGACATTATGAAATGGGAGGCGGATGGGTCGCTCCGCGCTTTCAAGGGTACCGGATGGGATAAGGATTTTGAAGAACGGGACAACTACGAAGAGAGCAGCAAATTACTTTTCTCTGAGTGGAAGAACGGCCGATGGACGGTGATCATTCAGCGTCCCCTTGGCAACAAGAAGGATCAGGATTACGACGAGGATACCTTCTTCGAAATGGGACAGTACATTCCCACGGTGTTTTTTGCGTGGGACGGACATAATGGAGACGCAGGGCGGAAGATGGCGGTCTCGGCCTTCTACTATACCTTCCTCGAGCCTCCGACACCGCGCGAAGCCTATATCTATCCGATTGTGATTGCGTTCGGTGTGGTTGTTCTGGAAGGTTGGATTTTGACCAGACGATCCAATAAACGGAAGGCAAAGGGCCTCTAACGGTCATCTGAACTGAAGAGAGTCTGAAGTATCAGGAGGGGGTGGGGTGACCCACCCCCTCTTTTTTTTTTGCGCCTGAATTGAGGGGTGGTCATGGAGACCGAAGTGACCGGCATTCTTCTCGCCGGAGGAAAAAGCCGGAGAATGGGCGAAGATAAACGGCACCTTGTGGTGGGGGAACAGACCCTCCTCGAACGAGGACTGGCGGTACTTCGTTCAACTTTTCAGCATGTGCTGGTCGTCATTGCGCAGGACAGCCCTCCCCTTGGCGTCGATGCCAGAGTGGTACGGGATCTGGTGCCTGACTGCGGCAGTCTCGGAGGGTTGTACAGCGGGCTCATGCAGGCAACGACTCCATGGGTATTCGTGGTCGCCTGCGACATGCCATTTCTCAATCAGGCGGCCATTGCTCAGTTCACGAGTCGACGAACAACTGCGGATATTGTCATGGCGAAACTCGATGCCCGGTTACAGCCGATGCATGCCATATACAGCAAACAATGCTTGCCGGTCTTGGAACAGATGATCCGGGCACGACAGCTCAAGATCCAAGAGATGGTGTCGCAATCGTCACTTCGAATCCGCTATGTCACCGAGGCGGACTTGCTTACCATCGATCCATCCGGGCGTTCCTTTTACAACGTGAATACATTGGCGGATCTTGAAGCGGCGAGATCACTGCTGGCTCGGACACCTCACTTAGGATAACAGTCATGCCTACAGTGAGAAGGACGATCGTGATGATCCACCCCGGCGGCCTTGGCGATGTGCTTTTGGCGGTCCCGGCTATGGTTCGCTTGCGAACACGTTTTCCCGACCATCGACTGGTGCTCTGTGCAGAGAAGCAGGTCGCAAGGTTGCTCCTCGCATGCCGTATCGTTGATGAATGGATCTCTGTGCAGGGGCGTGATTGCACGGACCTGTTTGCCGGTGCGGAATCGATTACAGGGCAGGTACAGATATGGTTGAAGGACTGTGATCGTGCCATTGG
Organism: Nitrospirota bacterium; assembly: GCA_031409835.1. GTDB lineage: Bacteria > Nitrospirota > Nitrospiria > Nitrospirales > Nitrospiraceae > Palsa-1315. The sequence continues at coordinate 5,745 of JANNXZ010000211.1, read as the reverse complement.
TTGGATGCAGGATCTCGATGGGAAGTTGAACGAGACACTCAAGGCAGTCGGTGTCCGAGAGGTGACCGTGAGGTCTCCGTTCTCGACCGATATTCGGGCGATACATCAACGTGATCGGTTTCTTGAAACGATCAATGAGACGCCGTCTGACGACGAGGGAGATGTTCTGTTGAGGGTAACGGAACCGCTTCTCCATCTTGGACGAGCCTGTCTTGAAGCAGCGGGCCTTTCAACGGGACAGTCTCTTGTCGTCATCCATCCTGGAAGTGGCAGTGTCCATAAGTGTGTGGCGCCGAAGACACTCGCGTCTGTTGTTATTGCAGCTCAGGCTTCTGGGACGACTCCGGTGATTCTAGAAGGGCCGGCAGACTGGGAACCGGTTGCGCGACTTCTCCAACTATGTGGGGATCCACCGATCGTCATGAAGAGTCTGGATCTTCTGACCGTTGCCGGCGTACTTGCCCAGGCACGTCTTTTTGTTGGACAGGATTCTGGAATCACTCATCTGGCTGGATTAATGGGGGTGCGTACAGTTGCTCTATTTGGGCCGACTGATCCCGTTCGCTGGGCTCCCAATGGCGCTCATGTGACTGTGGTGCAGGGCGCGCCCTGCTTCTGCCGTTCATGGGACGAGGTGAGCCAATGTCAGGAGAAACCTTGTCTCAATGTGCGGCAAGACGATCTTGTGGCACATTGCTTAGCGCACCTCAAAGAGGCAGCGGTTCAGTAGAGAATCCCGCCTGGCTGCCTTGTCACTGACTATCCCGTATGCTAGAGTGACCAGTTCATTTTTCCTTTCATGGTAAGGACTTAGGAGTTATTTTCTTGTCCAGCGGGGTCGTGCAGGAAAAGGTCACCAGTGCGTTGATTAGCGCGCTCAATGGGGCCAAAAAGAAGGGCCAACTGAAGACGGACACTTGGCCTCAGGTGAGTTTGGATACCCCCAAACGGCCCGAATGGGGAGACTTAGCCTCGACGGTCGCCATGTCTCTTGCTGTGTCAGAACAACGAGCGCCCCACGATATTGCCCAAATTATCATCGACAATCTTTCTCAGCGCGAGCAGCTCTTCGAACGAGTCGAGATTGTCAGGCCTGGCTTTCTCAACCTCACGGTCAAGCCAGCCATCTGGCAAGAGGTGCTCAGAGAAATTGAGATTGAAGGGTCAGCCTACGGGCGGGCCGAGATGGGGCAACGGCGTCGCGTCTTGGTGGAGTATGTGAGTGCAAATCCAACCGGCCCGTTGCATGTAGGACATGGGCGTGGCGCTGCGGTCGGTCAGGCAGTCGCCAACATGCTCAAGGCGGTCGGGTACGACGTCGTGAGCGAGTACTATATCAATGACGCCGGCCGGCAAATGAAACTATTGGGGGCCTCTGTCTTTGCACGGTATGAGGAGTTGTCGAACCGACCGGTCGAATTTCCCGCAGAGGGCTATCACGGAGCCTACATCACTGCGGTGGCTGAGCGAGTGAAGCAACAGCTGGGGCCTGAGCTGGCCGGACGTACGGCCACAGAGGTCGAGGAGCGCTGTCGAACGTTCGCCAATCAGGAATTGCTGAGCCTGATTCGCGAGGATCTGAAATCCTTCGGGGTCGAGCTCGAGTCGTGGTTCAGTGAGGCCGCTCTCGTGAACTCAGGAGCCGTCCAACGAGTCTTGGATGAATTGAAATCGCAACAGTTCCTGTTCGAGCAGGAAGGCGCCTGGTGGTTCCGATCTTCGGCCTTCGGCGACGAGAAGGATCGTGTCGTACAGAAACAGGATGGCGAGTACACCTACCTGGCATCCGATATCGCCTACCACCAGGATAAGCTGCGGCGTGGATATGATCTCCTTATCGACGTCTGGGGCGCGGATCACCATGGCTATATTCCTCGCATGCAAGCGGTCGTGCAGGCCTATGGATATCCGAAAGATCGCCTTCAGGTCGTGCTGGTCCAGATGGTGAATTTGTTACGCGGCGGCAAAAAGGTAGAAATGTCGAAGCGGGCCGGCGAGTTCATTACGATGCGGGAAGTCATCGATGAAGTCGGGGCCGATGCGGCCAAGTTCTTTTTTCTCATGCGCGATTCTAACTCGCATCTCGATTTTGACTTGGAACTGGCCAAACAACGGTCGTCCGACAATCCTGTGTACTATGTGCAGTATGCCCATGCCAGGATCGCCAGTCTCTGGCGCGTCGCAGCCACGCGAGGCATCGCTTGTCCCCTGCCGAGCGAGACGGATTTGACGATATTGACGGACCCGGATGAATTGGGGTTGATTCGCAAACTCTCTGCCTATCCCTCGGTCTTGCAGGGCAGTGCAATGGCCTATGAGCCTCATCGGATGACCTATTACCTCCAGCAATTGGCCGGACTGCTGCATACGTTTTATAACAAACACCGGATTCTTCCTCCCGCTGCGGATCGTGATCTGCTGGCGATCACGCCTGAGGGAGTCGTTCCAGTCGAGGGGCTGCCCAAAGAGGTCCCAACCCCTGAACGGACTGCGGCGAGGTTGGCATTGATGCGAGGAGTCCAGCAAGTTTTGAAGAATGGACTTGGCGTACTCGGGATTTCCGCACCGGAGCAGATGTAGCCAGCAAGGGGTACTGTGGAATTTTCAGTTCAGCAAGTGGATCGTGAGACGAGCGCGCGGGTAGGGAGACTCAGCACCGCCCATGGTGAAATCGCCACGCCTGCCTTTATGCCGGTCGGCACATTGGGGCCGGTGAAGGGGATCGATCCAGCGGATCTGGAGCAGCTCGGCTTTCGCCTCATGCTGAACAACGCCTATCACCTCTATCTACGGCCTGGACATAAGATTATAGCTGAGATGGGAGGATTACATCGGTTTACCGGGTGGCCGGGAGCCATCTTGACGGACAGTGGCGGGTTTCAGATTTTCAGTCTCGCGAAACTGTGCAAGGTGACGGATGAAGGCGTGAGCTTTCAGTCGCATCTCGACGGGTCCACACATTTCATTACGCCGGAGACCGCCATCGAGATCGAAGAAGCACTGGGGGCCGATATCATGATGGCGTTCGATCACTGTGTGGCGTTGCCGGCTGAGAAGGAAGTCGTGCGCGATGCGGTTCGCCGGACCACTCTCTGGGCACAACGCTGTCAGGCCAGCCGGCGTCGCAGAGATCAAGCGCTCTTTGGGATCGTGCAAGGCGGCTTGGATGCAGAGCTCCGCGTCACCTCGGCGCGCGACCTTGTAGGGCTCGGTTTTGAGGGCTACGCGGTTGGTGGACTTTCGGTGGGAGAATCGAAGGCAGAGATGTATGCCATGTTGGATGTGACCGTGCCGGAGCTGCCGGCTTCGAAGCCACGGTATCTGATGGGTGTGGGGATGCCGGAGGATTTGATCGAAGGCGCGGCGCGCGGGATCGACCTGTTCGATTGCGTGGTGCCCTCGCGCCATGGGCGGACCGGCTCGCTCTTTACGAGTTTCGGGCGAGTGGTGATTAAGCAGGCGCGGTACGTTCGGGATGAACAGCCGATCGATCCGGCCTGCGGCTGTCCGGTCTGCGCGCGCTACTCGCGGGCCTACTTACATCATCTCTTTCAGGTGAAAGAGATGCTGTCGTCGAGACTGAATACGATCCACAACCTCTGGTATTTTGCCGAGCTGATGGGCCAGGTGCGGTCAGCGATCGCACAGGGGACGTTCCGGTCGTTCCGGGACGAGTTTTACAGATCCCGTGACCGGGCGGCATCGGACGTCTCAGCTGCGGAAGTCGAGGGGCTTCGGTATGCCGGAGGGGACTAACCTAGTCGGAGAGGAGTTCGCATGGTCATGCAATCGGTCGTAATGGCTCAGCTGTTCGGTGGAGGGGGTGCGAGTTCCACTTCCGGTACAATCCTGTCTCTTATTCCATTCGCATTGATCTTCGTCATTTTCTATTTCTTGGTCATTTTGCCCCAACAAAAACGTTCGAAGCAGCAGAAGGCGTTACTGGAGGCTCTGAAGAAGGGCGATAAGGTGGTCACGGCGTCTGGTATCTGGGGCACCGTGACGAATCTCGGGAAAGACACGGTGACGTTGCAGATCGCGGATAGTACGAAGATTCGGATACAACGGGATCAGATTGCTCGATTACGCGGCGGCGACGACGAGGATAAGGATTCGTAGGCCGTACAGGACAAAGGGGTACCAGACGACATGAGAAAAGTGGGTGGGCGGTTAACATTGTTGGCACTGGTGGTGGTGCTGTCGATAATCTTCTTTATTCCCTCCTATCAGCCCTTCTATCAGGCGTTGCCTGACTGGCTGAAGAAGGTGATGCCGGACAAAGGCATTACGTTGGGCTTGGATCTTCAAGGCGGGATTCATCTTGTCATGGAAGTGGATGAAGATCGCGCGGTCGAGATCGCCGTCGATCGATCGGTTGCGTCCCTTCAAGACCTGTTGGTCGAGAAGAAAATTCCCGTGGAGTCTGTGATGCGGACGGGACAGACCCAGGTCACGATTCAATTTCAAAACGCCGAACTCAAGGCGCAGATCCAGAAGACGATCGATGACTATCCGACCTTCAGCGAAACGGAGTCATCCGGAACAGCCAACCGGCTGGTGTGGGAGCTGCGGGAGGCCGAGGCCAAACGGATCAAGGACTCTGCAATCAACCAAGCGCTGGAAACGATTCGAAACCGCATCGACCAGTTTGGCGTGACAGAACCGATTGTGCAGCGGCAAGGATTGAAGCAGATCGTGGTGCAGCTGCCCGGCGTCAAAGAGCCCAAGCGTGCCAGGGATCTGATCAAAGAAACGGCATTGTTAGAATTTAAGATGCTCGACGAGGACAACCAGGCGAGGCTCGATCTGCCTGCCCGTATTCCGAAAGATAAAGAAGCCGATGTGCTGAAGCAGGTGGAGGGGAAATTGCCGGAAGGCGATCAGATCCTCTTCGAGCGGGGAATTGAAAAAGACACCGGCCGTGAATATCGCATTCCCTATCTCGTGAAAAAGCGGGTCATGCTGACCGGCGATGTGCTGAGCGACGCACGAGTCTCGATCGGTCAATTCAACGATCCCTATGTTTCGATCACATTCGATGGGAAGGGCGGTCGGGAATTCGAACGGATTACGAGCGACAATATCAAGAAGCGCATGGCCGTCGTACTCGATAACACCATCTATTCAGCGCCGGTGATTCAGGACCGCATTACCGGGGGGCGCGCGCAAATCACCGGAAACTTTTCCATGCAAGAGGCCAATGATTTGGCTATTGTCCTCCGGGCCGGCGCCTTGCCGGCTCCGCTTAAGATCATTCAAGACCTCACGGTCGGGCCGTCGTTGGGGAAGGATTCGATCGAGAAAGGTGTGCAGGCCACGCTGTTTGCCGGCGCCATGGTCGTCATTTTCATGATCGTGTATTACCGGATGTCTGGGGTGATTGCGGACTTTGCATTGATGCTCAATCTGTTGTGTTTGATCGGAGCCCTGTCTGCGCTGAACGCCACGCTGACCTTGCCGGGAATCGCCGGAATTGTGCTGACGATCGGGATGGGCGTCGATTCGAACGTCTTGATCTTCGAGCGCATTCGCGAAGAGCTGCGATCGGGGAAAGCGGTTCGGCTGGCGGTGGATGGAGGGTATGACAAGGCGCTGCTGACGATTGTCGACTCTCACGTGACCACCCTGATCACAGGGGTGGCGCTGTTCCTCTTCGGCACGGGACCGATCAAAGGATTTGCCGTGACCCTCTGTCTCGGAATCGGGATCAATTTGTTTACGGCCCTAATCGGCACCAAGGTCATC